>NZ_QGGS01000007.1:0-231746 GCF_003148705.1 Pseudomonas sp. OV226
CCGGAAGCCCCGGCTGAAAGCACCAAGGGTTACACCCTGGCGCAGAAAATGGTCGGCAAGGCTTGCGGCGTAGCCGGTGTGCGTCCTGGCACCTACTGCGAACCGAAGATGACCACCGTAGGCTCTCAGGACACCACCGGTCCAATGACCCGTGACGAACTGAAAGACCTGGCGTGCCTGGGCTTCTCGGCTGATCTGGTGATGCAGTCGTTCTGCCACACCGCGGCGTATCCAAAGCCGATCGACGTGACCACCCACCACACCCTGCCTGACTTCATCATGACCCGTGGCGGCGTTTCGCTGCGTCCGGGCGACGGCATCATCCACTCGTGGCTGAACCGCATGCTGCTGCCAGACACCGTCGGTACCGGTGGTGACTCGCACACCCGTTTCCCGATGGGCATCTCGTTCCCGGCCGGTTCCGGTCTGGTCGCGTTCGCCGCTGCCACCGGCGTCATGCCGCTGGACATGCCGGAATCGATCCTGGTGCGCTTCAAAGGCAAGATGCAACCGGGCGTCACCCTGCGTGACCTGGTTCACGCCATTCCTTACTTCGCGATCCAGGCTGGCCTGCTGACCGTCGAGAAGAAAGGCAAGAAGAACGCCTTCTCCGGCCGCATCCTGGAAATCGAAGGCCTGGACAACCTGAGCATCGAACAGGCTTTCGAACTGTCCGACGCCTCGGCCGAACGTTCGGCTGCCGGTTGCACCATCAAGCTGTCGAAAGAGTCGATCACCGAATACCTGAGCTCCAACATCACCCTGCTGCGCTGGATGATCGGCGAAGGCTACGGTGACGTGCGTACCCTGGAACGTCGTGCTCAAGCGATGGAAGCCTGGATCGCCAACCCTGAGTTGATGGTTGCCGATGCTGACGCCGAATACGCTGAAATCATCGAAATCGATCTGGCCGACATCAAAGAGCCTGTGCTCTGCGCGCCAAACGATCCGGACGACGCCCGTCTGCTGTCCAGCGTTGCTGGCGAGAAGATCGACGAAGTGTTCATCGGTTCGTGCATGACCAACATTGGTCACTTCCGCGCTGCCGGCAAGTTGCTGGATCAGGTCAAGGGTCAGCTGCCAACCCGTCTGTGGCTGTCGCCGCCGACCAAAATGGACGCTCACCAGCTGACCGAAGAAGGCTACTACGGCATCTACGGCAAGGCCGGCGCACGCATGGAAATGCCAGGTTGCTCGCTGTGCATGGGTAACCAGGCCCGCGTTGAGCCGAACTCCACTGTAGTGTCGACCTCGACCCGTAACTTCCCGAACCGTCTGGGTGACGGCGCGAACGTCTACCTGGCTTCGGCTGAGCTGGCGTCTGTTGCTTCCATCCTGGGTCGCCTGCCGACCGTCGAGGAGTACATGGAATACGCGGGCAAGATCGACAGCATGGCGGCCGATGTCTACCGCTACCTGTCCTTCGACCAGATCGCCGAGTTCCGTGAAGTCGCTGCGAACGCCAAGATCCCGGTCGTTCAAGCGTAACGTTACAACGCCATAGAAAACGCCGCCCTTCGTGAGAGGGGCGGCGTTTTTTTTATGCCTGCAACATGACTATGCCCTTACACAAATCCCTCTGTAGAAGTGAGGGCTTGTTGTACCGCGCCATCTACGCTCAAGCCGCTGAGGATCACCTGTGTATCCTTCACTTCCGGCAATGCCGCCAACGCGGTTTGCGCCGAATCCTTGAGCCGTGCCAGCACCAGCTGCTTGCCTTCGTGATGCACCCGCACAAAAAATTCCTGCAACGCCTCAATGCTGGTGCCATCCAGATCGGGCGATTCCTCAAGGCTGAGAATGACCGAGTGAATCGGCGCCTCAGAATGGCGGATCAACCGCAACGTACTCCCCAGAACACGCTCGACGTTGGCAAAGAACAACGCCTCACCCGGTCGAACAATCAACACCCCTGGCACCGTTTGCGCCGTCGGATGGCGTTGCAGGTCGACAAAGTCGTGACCGCCGTCAATCCGCCCCAGGACCTGAATGTCGGCCGCCGACATTTGCTTGAGCATCAGCACCACACTGATCGCCACCGCCAGCAGTAAACCGTCCAGCACACCCAACACCAGCACGGCGGCCACCGCGCAGATCACCAGCACGCGGTCACGTCGCCAAATGAAGTACCGCCCCAACGGTTGCAGGCTCAAGCCTCGGGCCAGGGCATGGATGACGATGGCGGCTAAAATCGGCTCCGGCGTCAGGGCAATGTAAGGCAACACCGTCAAAACGATCAGCAACACCACCAGCGCCGCCACGCCACCGGCCAGTCGCGACGTGGCGCCCGCCGCTTCATTGGCCGACGTCGCCGAATACCCTGCCCCCGCCGGCATGCCATGAAACAACCCGGACAACAGATTGGACGCACCCAACGCGAGCAGATCGCGGTTCGATGAAATACGGTCGCCGTGCTTGAGCGCGTAGGCACTGATCGAGCCGTATGACTCCGCGTACAGGATCATCACCATGGCAACGGCCAGCTCACCCAGGCGCAACCAGTCACTGAAGGGCAATACCGGTAGTTGGGGCACTTCCAGGCTCAGATCGATCACGCCAATCAACTTCACGCCATACACCGGCAGGTTCAGCCATTGACCGGCCACAATACCAATCACCACGACCAGTAAGCCGCCCGGCAAACGACGCAGCCGCCCGAACAGCGTCAACAAGGCCAATGCCACCGCCGCGACACCCGCCGCCACCCAGTTCCACTGCGGTAGTTGTTCCAGCAATTGCGGTAGAAACCGGACCAGGTTGGCGTCGCTCAAATGCACACCGACCACACTGGCCACTTGTTTGAGGATGATGGTCAACGCCAGACCAAAGGCAAAGCCGCGCAGCACCGGCTTGGCAATGAACGACGTCACGCTGCCGAGTTTGAACAGCCCGGCCAGCAGGAAGAACACGCCGGTCATCAGCACCAGTCCAATGGCCAGAGTCGAGCGCAAATGCGGATCGCCGTTGGCCAGCGTCGCGGTCGCAGCGGCCAGCACCGCTGCCGACGAAGACGTCGCAGAGACAATGGCGAAGCGGCTGGTGCCTAACAGTCCATAGCACAGCAAACCGGCAAACAAGGCGATCACCCCGGCCTGAGGCGCCACGGCCGCAATACTTGAATAGGCGACCGCTTCGGGCAACAACAGGCCAGCAATAGACAACCCGGCCAGCAAGTCTTGCCAGCGGTTGGGTTGTCCGGTGGGATTTCGGGGAGAGGCGCTCGACAATCCAATGTCTCCAGGCGAAAAAAAACCGCTGCGCGCATCACGCGCAGCGGCCACTGTAGCTGTCAATCCGGCGCTGCGCGAGCAGGCCGAACGATCACGCTGTCAGCGAGTAGATCAACGCTGTAATCGCCACCAGGCCCACCGCCGTCACGAAGACATTGGACGCCTGCCCACGATAACGCGCCATCGCCGGCACCTTGCGGATCGCGTACATCGGCATCAGGAACAGAATCGACGCGATGACCGGGCCACCGAGGGTTTCAATCATCCCCAGAATGCTCGGGTTCAGCGTCGCAACGATCCAGCACACCACGAGCATGAACGCAGCGGTCATACGGTCGAGGGTCTTCGGCGCCGGGCGCTTGCCGCTTTTGACGATCAGGCCTTTAAGACCTTCGCTGGCACCGATGTAGTGGCCCAGGAACGACTTGGAGATGGCCACGAAGGCAATCAACGGCGCCGCGAAGGCGATGGTCGGGTTGCTGAAGTGGTTGGCCAGGTACGACAAGATCGACAGGTTCTGCGCTTTGGCTTCAGCCAATTGCGCCGGCGACAAGGTCAGCACGCAACTGAAGACGAAGAACAGCACCATTATCACCATCAACAGGTGAGCGCGGGACAGGATCTGCGAGCTGCGCTCTTCGGCGTGATCGCCGTAACGGCGCTTCTGGTCGACCGCAAACGCCGAGATGATCGGTGAATGGTTGAAGGAGAACACCATCACCGGAATCGCCAGCCACAGGGTGTGCAGCAGCGCCGATGGTTCCGGCACCGTGCTGGCGGTGCTCAGGATGCCGCCGTTCCAGTGCGGAATCAGGTACACCCCCAAAAACAGCAGTGCGACGATGAACGGGTAGACCATCAGGCTCATGGCCTTGACGATCAGTTGCTCACCGCAACGCACCACCGCCAGCAGGCCGAGGATCAGCACCAGCGACAGCACCGCGCGCGGTGGCGGCATGATGTGAAGTTGATGCTCAAGGAAACTGCCCACAGTGTTGGTCAGCGCCACGCTGTAGATCAGCAGGATCGGGAAGATCGCAAAGAAGTACAGCAAAGTGATCAGCGCACCGGCCTTGATACCGAAGTGCTCTTCCACCACTTCGGTGATGTCGGCGCCTTCGCGTCCGGACAGCACGAAGCGGGTCAGGCCGCGGTGTGCGTAGAAGGTCATGGGGAACGCCAGTACCGCCAGAACCAGCAACGGCCAAAAGCCGCCCAGCCCTGCGTTGATCGGCAGAAACAACGTGCCCGCCCCGATGGCCGTGCCAAACAGGCCGAGCATCCAGGTGGTGTCATGGCGATTCCAGCTCGAAAGCGTTGCTGGTGTCGCCGCTACATAGCGTTTGTCGACGCTATTGGCCTGATCATTCATCCGGTGGGATCTCCGCATTCCGGTCAGTTGCTACCCGGTCAGGACGAGTCGGAAAAATCCGACAGGCAGCGCCCTGGCCGAAACAGGGGCGCGATTGTCCGGGATTAATCAACAGAAGCAAAGACTTAGCTGAAGAATGGTAGTGCGGATCAGTGTTCAGGAGGCTATACAGGAGCAAACAGGGCTGTGTGCCGATACGATCGTTTCTGCTACCAACCGTGTAGCACTCGGTAACATCCAGCCCTGTTGCGGTGCGTCTTTTCCCTGACGTACGGGCGTGCGTCCCGCGCGGCAAGGCGCAACCCACCATGGCGTAGTTTGTGCATCCAATCGCATTCCACTCCTGTCTGAAACCGCCATGCGCCCCAAGGAACTGAAACTCTGGACCACCGGTGTCGCCCACCTGCTCGACCTGCCTGCAGGGCATGCGCGGTTATCGGCGTTAAGCCATTGGTTGCGCCAGGTGTGTCCGGTCGATCATTTCGTCCTGTTCGTCTACGAAGGCAATCACCGACCGTTGGCGCTGTTCGACACCTTTGCCGCCGACAAGCGTGCGGTGTATGTCGATGACTACCAGTGCGGTCCGTATCTGCTCGATCCGTTCTACCTCGCCTGCACCCGCGGACAAGCGGCGGGACTGTGGCGCTTGCGCCAGTTCGCGCCCGACCACTTCTACCTCGGCGAGTACTACCTGACTTATTACCAGCAGACCGGACTGGCCGAAGAAGTGGCTTTTTTTGTCGAGCTCGGCGACGGCGCCATGGCCGTTCTATCGCTGATGCGCTCCTCTGCCAGTTGCGCGTTCAGTCGTGACGAAATGCAGTTGATCGAATGCGCACAGGCCGTCGTCGAACAAGTCGTCAACGAAGCCTGGCGCTTGCGTCAGGCGCAACAGCCGCGCCCGGCACAAGACCTCGACTTCAAGATCCGCGAAGCGTTCGATCAGTTCGGCGCGCACATCCTTACTTGCCGCGAACAGGAAGTGGTGCAGTTGCTGCTGCGCGGTCACTCCAGTGCCTCGGTGGCCGAGCAACTGAGCATCAGCCCCGGCACGGTGAAGATTCACCGCAAGAACATCTACGCCAAGCTCGGCATCGGCAGCCAGTCCGAGTTGCTCGGGCTGTTTATCCGCGATCTCACCGGCCAGGAACTGCTCGCCGAAGCCTGACACCTGAAAACGACTCTATCCCCCAAGGGATATATACAGCGCAAAACCGCGATTGCTAGTTTGGCTCCCGACGCAATGATTGATCACTGCAAGGGGAGCCGCACCGTGAATGACAACCAGCCAAGCGATATCGAATTCTGCAATGTGGTCAAACGCTATGGCGAGGTGGCGGCCGTCAATGGCCTGAATTTCGCCGTGCGTCGTGGCTCATTCCACTCTTTCCTCGGTGGCTCGGGCTGCGGCAAAACCACGACCCTGCGCATGATTGCAGGCTTCGAACAACCGACCAGCGGCGAAGTACGCCTGGCCGGCAAAAACGTCGCCGGCATACCGGCGTTCGAACGGCCGGTGAACATGGTGTTCCAGCATTACGCCCTGTTCCCGCACCTCACGGTGGCGCAGAACATTGCCTATGGCTTGCGTTATCGCACGCCGCGCCCGGATAAGAAAACCCAATTGCGCATGGCCGATGAGGCCCTGGAAATGGTTCGCCTCAGCGGCTTCGGCCAGCGTAAACCGAGCGAACTCTCCGGCGGCCAACAGCAACGTGTCGCCCTCGCCCGGGCGCTGGTCAACAAACCGACCGTGCTATTGCTCGACGAGCCACTGGCGGCGCTCGACCGCAAGTTGCGCAAGGAAATGCAATCCGAACTGCTGCGCCTGCAGCGCGAAGTCGGCATCACTTTCGTGCTGGTCACCCACGACCAGGAAGAAGCCTTGTCGATGAGTGACAGCATCAGCGTGATGCACAACGGTTCGATCATCCAGACGGCCACCCCGGAACAACTGTACGAAGCTCCGGCCAGCCGTTACGTCGCCGACTTCATCGGCGAATCCAATCTGTTCAACGGCACCGTACGCCACCTGCACGGCAATTCGGTGGTGCTGCGTACCGAGCAAGGCCTGGAGCTGACCAGCCCGCTGACGCCAACCGGCAAGGCCCTGAGCGCCGACGCCGCCGGTTGCATCGCGGTGCGCCCCGAGTTGATCAGCATTGCCGGCGCCCACGCCGATCTGGCCCGTGAAGTGAAACTGCAAGGCTGCGTGGAAGACCGCATCTACCTCGGTAATTCCACCGAATACCGCGTGCGCACCCAGGCCTTTGGCGTGGTCTGTGTGCGGGTTCCCCGCCAGCAGGATCACGGCGCCAATGCATTCGAACACGGCGCTGCAGTGAGCGTCGGCTGGGATCACGCCAATGGCCTGGCCATGGCGTTGTAAATCATCGACTCGATTCATCAACCGGATGTGGAGCGTGCTATGGACCAGAAGACGTTTATCAAAACCCTGCGCAGTTGGCAGAACGGCTCGATCAGTCGTCGCGAATTTCTTGGCCGCACCGGCCTGGGGATTGCCGCCGCCGTGGTCGCCACCAACATGCCCGGCCTGCTGACGTCCAACGCAGAAGCGGCCGAACAGGCCAAGCTGGGTGATCGCCTGTCACTGGCGACGTGGCCGAACTACCACAGCCAGGAGAACCTCGACACCTTCGGCAAAACCACCGGCGCCCGCGTCTCAATGAGCGTGTTCGGTTCCAACGAAGAAATGCTCGCCAAGTTGCAAGCCGGTGGCAGTGGCTGGGACGTATTGGTACCGACCAACTACACCATCAGCACCTACGTCGGTCTGGGCTTGATCGAGCCGCTGGACCTGTCGCGCATTCCCAACTTCGATGCCTCGGCATTCCAGCAAAAATTCATGGCCCAAGGCACCGTGGACGGCAAGGTGTACGCCGTGCCGAAAAACTGGGGCACCACCGGAATGCTCTTCGACGCCGGAAAACTGAAGAACGGGCCGAGCAGCTGGAAAGAGTTCTGGGCCGCCGCCCAAGGCCCTGCCAGCGGCCGGACGATGGTTCACGATTACCAGTTGACCGCCATCGGCAACGCCCTCAAAAGCTTCGGCTACAGCTTTAACTCCCTCGACCCAAAAGAACTGGCCGACGCGGAAAAACTGTTGATCGAGGTCAAGCCGCACCTGTTCGCCATCAACTCCGACATTCAGCCGTCAATGCGCAGCGGCGATGCCTGGCTCGCGATGTCGTGGACCGGCGACGCCTCGCAGTTGCACCGCGACAACGCGCAGATGCAGTTCGAACTGGGCAAGGAAGGTGGCGAACTGTGGAGTGATTTTTTTGCCATCCCGAAAAGCTCGGAGCACAAGGACGCGGCCTACGCCTTCATCAATTACCTGCTCGACCCGCAGCACAACAAGCTCGAAGTGTTGAGTCACGGCTATCCGAGCGGCGACAAACGGGTCGATGCGCTGCTTCCCACCGCGATGCTTGACGATCCGATCATGTACCCGGCAGCCGAAGCACTCAGCCCACTGGAGTTCGGCGCCGCTGCAACGCTCACCAGCCCGGCGCGCGCCGAACTGATGGCGCGTTTCAAGTCCGCCTGATCGCCTGACCATGGCCAATGAGGAGTCACCCATGAATGCTGCCGCCCACCCGCAAACGGTGCAGCCAGGCAATGCCCTGTCAATCGAGGTACGTCAACGGCGCAGCCTCGGTCGGCGGATCACCCTGCTGATGCTCTTGCCTTCGACCTTGTGGTTCCTGCTGCTGTTATTGATGCCGCTGGTCATCATACTGGTCTTCAGTTTCGGCGAGCGCAGTGCCGTGGGCGGCTACGCCGGTGGCTTCACCCTGGCCAACTACCTGAACCTGGGCTCGCGTGGCGCGGCATTCAGTAACACGCTGATGCTGGCGCCACTGGGCACCCTGGTGTGCCTGGTCGCGGCCTACCCGCTGGCGTACTTTCTGGCGGTCAAGGTCACCCGTAACCGCTCGCTGTTGCTGACGCTGGTGATCGTACCGTTCTGGACCAGTTTCCTCATCCGTACCTACGCCTGGATCTTCATCCTCAGCGGCAAGGGCATCCCCGCCCTGCTCGCCAGTCTTGGCCTGGAAGACGTGCGGCTGATCAACACGCCGTGGGCGGTGCTGATCGGTATCGTCTACGGCTACCTGCCACTGATGGTGTTTCCGATTTACGTCAGCCTCGAAAAACTCGACAAACGCCTGCTCGAAGCCTCTGCCGATCTCGGTGCCAGCGCATTCGAGAGCTTCCGGCGGATCACCTTGCCGCTGTCCGCGCCGGGAATCATCACCGGCGTGATGCTGGTGTTCATCCTGTTGATGGGCGAGTTCCTGATCCCGGCGATTCTCGGCGGCGGCAAAGTGTTCTTCGTCGGCAACGCGCTGGTCGACTTGTTCCTGCAGTCGCGCAACTGGCCGTTCGGCAGTGCCCTGGCAATGACGCTGGTGGCGATGATGCTGCTGATCATCGGCGTGTATTTGAAACTGGTGGCGCGCTACGGCGGCCGCCCTGCCGATGGAGGGTTGTGACATGTGGCTGCGCAGCTATTCAACCTCGCTGTACCTGTTTCTCTACGCGCCGATCGCGTTGATCGTGCTGTTCAGTTTCAACGCCGGGCGCAGTGGCCTGGCATTCGAATGCTGTTCGGTGCAATGGTTTGGTCGCGCCTTCGGCAACCCGTTCATCATGGAAGCGCTGGGGCACAGTGCGTTCATCGCCTTCACGTCGGCAGTGATCGCCACATTGTTCGGCACCCTGGCAGTGTTCGGCTTGCAACGCGCGGGTAAAAAAGTACGCCTGTTGTTCGATGCACTGACCTATTGCGCGATCATCGTGCCGGGCATCGTCATCGGCATCTCGACGCTGATTGCGTTCATTACCCTGTTCGACCTGATCAATCCGCTGCTGGCAAGCTGGATACCCAATGTGCCGCGTCTGAACATGGGTTTTTCCACGGTGATTGCTGCGCATTCGCTGTTTACCATGGCGCTGGTCATGGTGATCGTGCGCAGCCGCGTCGACTCGCTGGACAAGGCCTTGCTCGAAGCTTCAGCGGACCTCTATGCCCCACCCATGCAAACGTTCTGGCGGGTCACCCTGCCGCAGATCAGCCCGGCAATCATGGCCGGATTCCTGCTGGCGTTCACCTTCAGCTTCGACGACTTCATTATCGCGTTCTTCGTTGCCGGTTCCGAAACGACGTTGCCGATCTACATCTTTTCATCGATCCGCCGCGGCGTGACGCCAGAAATCAACGCGGTCTCGACCGTCATTATCTGCGCCTCACTGGCCCTGCTATTCACTTCCCGCTCTCTGCAAAACCGCCGTACCGGCGTCCAGGAGTCAAACCATGCGTGATCAGCTTTACATCAACGGAGAGTGGGTCAGCCCGGACCTGGGCGGTTATCTGGACGTCATCGACCCGGCCACCGAAGCGGTTTTCCATCGGGTAGCCGCAGGCACCGAAGAAGACGTCGATCACGCGGTGCGCGCCGCACGCAGAGCCTTTGATAACGGCTGGAGCCAGACCACCGGCGCCGAACGCGCGCAATGGCTGGAGGCATTGGCTGATGAACTGGAAAACAGCCAACCGGTCTTGGCCGAACTGGAAGTGCGTGACAACGGCAAACCATTGCCCGAAGCGCAGTGGGACGTCGGCGATGCCATTGGTTGTTTCCGTTATTACGCCGGCCTGGCCCGCGAACTGGATCAGCAGCAGGATCAACCGCTGGCGTTGCCGGACGCACGCTTTCGCTGCCGTATCCGTCATGAGCCGATTGGCGTCGCCGGGCAGATCATTCCCTGGAACTACCCATTGTTGATGGCGGCGTGGAAAGTCGCGCCGGCCTTGGCTGCAGGTGCCACGGTGGTGTTGAAACCGTCCGAGCTGACGCCTCTCACAGCACTGGAGCTGGCCGCTGCCGCCGACCGTATCGGCTTGCCCGCCGGGGTATTGAACGTGGTCACCGGCCTCGGTGCCGACGCCGGCAGCCCGCTCACCGAACATCCCGGCGTGGACAAACTGGCCTTCACCGGCAGCGTGCCCACCGGAGCGAAAATCATGTCGGCGGCCGCCCGCGACATCAAGAACATCAGCCTCGAACTGGGCGGAAAATCTGCATTCATCGTATTCGACGACGCCGATGTCGAGGCGGCGGTGGAATGGATTCTGTTCGGGATTTTCTGGAACCAGGGCCAGGTGTGCAGCGCCACGTCACGCCTGCTGGTGCAGGAAAACATTGCCCCGCGATTGATCGAACGTCTGGTGGAGGAAACCCGCAAGATCAGTATCGGCCCGGGCATGGAACCCGGTGTCCTGCTCGGCCCACTGGTCAGTCAAAGCCAGCATGACAAGGTCCTTGGTTTCATTGATCAAGGCCTCGCCAGCGGTGCCCGTCTGCTCATCGGTGGTCGGCGGCCGGCGCATCTCCCTAAAGGTTACTTTATTGAACCGGCGATCTTCGACGAGCCCGGGCACAGCAGCATTCTCTGGCGCGAAGAGGTGTTCGGCCCGGTACTGTGCATCAAGCGTTTCAAGACCGAAGAGCAAGCGGTGCAAATGGCCAACGCCAGCCGCTTCGGCCTCGCCGCCGCGGTAATGAGCGCTGATTTGCAACGCACCGCCCGCGTCGCCAACCAGTTACGCGCGGGAATCATCTGGGTCAACTGCTCGCAGCCGACCTTCGTCGAAGCCCCGTGGGGCGGGATGAAACACAGCGGGATTGGCCGCGAGTTGGGCCAGTGGGGACTGCACAATTACCTGGAGGTGAAGCAAGTCACCGAGTACATCAGTGATCAGAAGTGGGGCTGGTACCTGAAATAGTCGCTCTCGGATCCGCAGGCAGGAACCGGCTAGCCGGTTCCTGCAGCGCCTTTCTCAGTTCAGATACCAGCCCCACGCCTCGCCGTTGTACCGGGTGATTTGCTTGGTCTCGAGGTAATTGTTGTAGCCCCACTCCCCCAGCTCTCGGCCGATACCGCTCTGCTTGTAACCGCCCCACGGCGCTTCGACAAAGGTCGGCTGCGAGCAGTTGACCCACACGATACCGGCGCGAAAACGTCGAGCCACGCGTTCGCAACGTGGAATATCACGGGACATGACGGCCGCCGCCAGACCGAACGGCGAGTCATTGGCCAGGTGTATCGCTTCGGCCTCGGTATCAAATGCACGCAGACACACCACCGGGCCGAAGATCTCTTCGCGCCACACCGAGCTGTCTTGCGGCACATCGGCGAAAATCGCCGGCGTCAGGAAGTACCCCTTCTGCAAGTGCGCCGGACGCGTCCCTCCGTACACCAGGCGCGCGCCTTCTCGCTGGCCGACCGCAATCGCCTCGAGGACTTTGTCCAGTTGCCCCTGACTGACCAGCGGCCCAAGCTTCACACCCTCGGTGAAGCCCTCGCCGATCTGGATCTGCTCGGTAGCCACGATCAGACGCGCCAGCAGCGCCGGGTACAATGCGCGCTCCACCAACACCCGCGAAGTGGCCGAACAGACCTGGCCCTGGTTCCAGAAAATCCCGAACAGAATCCATTCCACTGCGGCATCGAGGTCGCTGTCGGCGAAGATCACGAACGGCGATTTGCCGCCCAGTTCCAGGCTGATATTTTTGATCTCGGCGGCCGCGGCTTGCATGATCTTGCGCCCGGTCGGCACACTGCCGGTGAAGGCGATCTTGTCCACATCCGGGTGTTCAGCCAGCGACGCGCCCGCCTCTCGCCCGAGCCCGCTGACGATGTTCAACACCCCGGCCGGCAAGCCGGCCTGATCGGCAATGCGTGCCAGTTCAATGGCGGTCAGCGGCGTCAGCTCCGAAGGTTTGAGCACCACGGTGCAGCCGGCTGCCAGCGCAGGGGCGACTTTCCACGAGGCCATCAGCATCGGGAAATTCCACGGGATGATCGCGGCGACCACGCCTACCGGCTCCTTGATCACCGAGGAGTTGAAGCGCTCATCCGGCACGCTGATTGACTGTTCGCCGTGTTGATCCGAGCCTTCGGCGAGTCCGGCATAGAAATCGAAACAACCGGCGGTGTCGGCGATGTCCCACTGCGCTTCCGGCAGCGGCTTGCCGTTGTCGTGTACTTCAATCGCGGCCAGTTCGTCCTGTCGCGCACGGATGCCGTCGGCGATTCGCCGCAGCACGTGTGCGCGTTGCGCGCCCGTCCAACGCGGCCAGTCGCCTTCGTCGAAGGCCAGGCGTGCGGCGGCGACGGCCAGGTCGATGTCTTCTGCCGTAGCGGCAGCGACCTGCGCCAGCACCGACTCGTCGCCCGGGTCGAGCGTCTCGAACACTCCGCGCTGGACCGGCGCGATCCACTCACCACCGATGTACAGCCGTTGATAATTCCCCATGACAGACTCCTTCATTGGCCGCGTCGACGCTGCTGGAAAAGCTGTTCGGCTGCCTGCAATTGTTCGCGATCATTGACACCGAGCACCTCGGCCTCATCCACCTCCACCGCCGTGACGGGCAGGCCGGCACTGTTGGCCACGGCCACCGCATCGGTGAGGTAATACTCGCCCTGGGCATTCTGATTGCCGATCCGGTCGAGCAGCCAGAGGCACGTGTCGGCGCGCAAACCCATCACCCCGCCGTTGCAAAAATTGACCTCAAGTTCTTGTGGGTTGGCGTCCCTGGCTTCGCGAATCGCCAGCAAACGCCCTCTTTCTACCAGCAGTCGCCCGTAAGGCCCTGGCCGTTCGGTGTGAAACCCGGCGACCGCCACGGCAGCGCCCTCGATCAGCGCCTGACGCAGCTGCAACAACGTCTGCGGGCTTATCAACGGTGAATCGCCAAACAGTACCAGCACGCAGCCCTGCTCATGGGCCTGCAACGCGGGCCGGGCGGCGAGCAGCGCGTGTGCCGTGCCCAGCTGTTCATTCTGGGTAAACGTGCGCACGCTGGGTGCGGCCTGCTTCACATAATCGGCCACCACCCGACTGCCAGCGCCCACCACCACCGCGCAATGCTCGATATCCGCTGCCCCGACCGCCGCCAGCACGTGACCGAGCAACGGCCGGTCGTCCACCAGATGCATGACCTTCGGCAACGGCGAACGCATGCGAGTGCCCTGCCCGGCGGCGAGAATCACCGCCAGGGTTGGCCAGGAAATGTTGTCGCCCATTGCGACCCTCCCGATTACAAATGAGTTAAACCTGATCGCGATAGAACACGTCGTCGGCGTAGGGATACCACCAGTCCTGAATCTTGGGCTGGTGATCGATGATGACCATCTTCGAGCGACGGAACGCTTCCAGGCCCTGACGCCCGAGTTCACGCCCCAGACCGGACATCTTCCAGCCGCCAAACGGCAGTGCGTCGTTGTCGATCAGTGGGTTGTTGACCCAGACCATCCCGGCTTCGAGACGCTCGGCAGCCTCCATGGCTTCGGCAAGGTCGGTGGAGAACAGCGAGGCGCCCAGGCCGAATGGCGAGTCATTGGCCTTGCGTACCGCTTCGTCAAAGTCACTGACACGGCAGATCGCTGCGACCGGTCCGAAACACTCTTCCTGAAGAATCGCCATGTCGGTGGTGACGCCGGTAAGGATGGTCGGTTCGTAGAACCAGCCCACGGTGTGTTGCGGCGGAATCCGCCCGCCACAGACCAGCGTCGCGCCTTTGGCCAGCGCGTCGTCGACCAGGCGCATGACCTTGTTGCGCGCTGCTTCGCTGACCATCGGCCCGATTTCCGTATGTTCCAGACCATGACCGATGCGCAGGGCACGGGTGCGTTCGGCGAACTTCGCGACGAACTCATCGTGGATCTCATCGACCACATAGAAGCGTTCAGCCGAGGTACAGATCTGTCCGCTCAGGTGGAACGCAGCGGTCACCGCACCTGCCGCAGCCACTTCAAGCGGCGCGTGTTTCGAAATGATCAACGGGTCGCTGCCACCGGCCTCGATCACGCACGGTTTCATCTGTTCGGCACAGGCCATCGCCACCGCTTTGCCCGCCGCCACACTTCCGGTGAACGCAACGGCGTGGGTGCCGGTGGATTGCACCAGCAACTGTGCGGTCACCGCATCACCCGGCACACAAGACACCAGGCCCGGCAGCAGCGCAGTGAAGTGCTCCATGAATTTGAGCGTGCACAGGGTCGTGGCTTCCGCCGGTTTGATGATGCAAGCGTTACCCGCCGCCAGCGACGCAGCGACCGTCCAGCACATCAGCAGTATCGGAAAGTTGAACGGCATGATGTGCACGCTGACGCCATACGGCTCATAACGCACATGCTGGAACGAACCGATCTGCGTGGTGCCGGCGACCTTGCCGGCGTCGTCCCGGGCCATTTCCGCGTAGTAGCGAAAGATCGGCGCGCAGTTGGCGAGTTCGCCCATCGCTTCGGGGAATGGCTTGCCCATTTCCAGGGTCATCAAGCGAGCGACTTCGCGGTTGCAGGCAACGTTCTGTTCGATGGCATTGGCCAGTTGATGCAAGCGCGCGGCGCGGCTTTTCGCATCGATCAGTCGCCATTGTTTCTGCGCGGCGGTGGCGGTATCGACGGCGGCTTGCACGTCGAATTCGCCACACACGCCAACCTTGCCGACCGGTTGCAGTGTCGCCGGGTCGAGCACTTCACGCTCTCGGGCATCGGTCAGCGGCACATAGTCGGCGTTGATGAAGCGCAGTGCGGTATCAGTGTTAAAGGTGGCCATGGGAGGATCCTTGAACCAATCGATAAGGGGTCTCGCGCAACGCGGCGAGGGTGGTGGGCGGCAGTTCATCGCGCCAGCCCGGCACGTGTTCGTTTAGCCATGCGCGCAGGGGCGCAAAGGCGTCTGCCTCCAGTGCTCGCACAAACAGACCGAGGGTGCGCGGCAGGTGCGCCAGGTAACCGTGTTTGCCGTCGCGCCCGGCCAGGCGCACGAAAATCCCCAGCACCTTGGCATGGCGTTGGGCGGCCAGTCGCCGGTAGTCATCGAGAAAGCGTGGTGCGTCGAGCTCCGGGCGTTGCATCAGGTAATGCGTCATCAGCGCCACGCGTAATGCTTCGGGTACATTGCGACGTGCGTCTTCGAGCAACGACATCAAGTCATAGGCCGCCGAACCGAGCAAAGCGTCCTGGAAATCCAGCAGACCGCAGGCTGCAATACCTTCGCGACCTTCGAGCAACATCAGGTTGTCGACGTGAAAATCGCGCAGCACCAACGCTTCGCGACGCTGTGCGACCTCTTCACAGGCCTCGGCAAACAGGTTCAGAAACGACTCACGCAGTGCCAGCGCGGCGTCCCTGCCAATCAGCAGCGGGATGTACCAGTCGATCAGCAACGCATACTCGTTTCTCAACTGCCGGGCATCGTAAGGCGCCATGTCTGCCGCTGGCGGCGCGCGATGCAATGCCACCAGCGCATCGACCGCCAGGTGATACAACGCGCCTTCCGGATGCCCCGCGGCCAGCAATCGGGTGTAGGTGTCGTGACCGAAATCTTCGATCAGTGCCAGCCCCGCCGCTTCGTCGACCTGTCGCAAGGCCGGAGCGGAAAGCCCCAGCCCGTGCAAGTGGCGGGCAACCTGCACAAACGGACCGATCGGCTCGCTGTGCGGTGGCGAATCCATCAGCAGCAAGCCTTCACCGCTCAAGCGAAAATAGCGCCGGGTCGAGGCATCCGCCGGCAATGCGATCAGTGGCGCCCTGGCGAAGCCGGCACGCGCCAGAAAGGCTGCGCGCTGGCTTTCACGATCGGGCGATGACGCACGTGTGTCAGTCATGGCAATCACCGGATCATGTAGACCTTTTTCACCGTCTCATGGACGGTGCATACGCCTTTCCAGTCCTTGCGGAAAAAGGCCGCGGTGTCGGGTTTGATCTCGATCACTTCGCCGGACTCGTGAACGTAGGTGCAGCGACCTTCGAGGAAATGGCAGAACTCGTCGCTGGTGACGTGGCAAAACCATTTGCCCGGCGTGCAGATCCACACGCCGCACTCGGACTGGCCTTCAGGGCCTTTGTGCAGCACCACGCCAGAGATGTGGGACTCACCTTCGAGCATGGTCGGGATCACGCCCCAGTCCTTGACGTCGGTGATTTGCAACGGGTTGTACAGAAACGGGGTAGTCATTGTGGTTCTCCAGATAAAAGTCAGTGTCAGCCTGCAGGTTCAAGCCAGCATGTAGACGTTACGCAGGGTTTCCCGGACGTGGCATTCGCCGGTCCAGCCGGCCGGGAACAGCACCAGGGTGTTGGCGCGGACTTCGATGACTTCGCCGTTGTCATTGCGATAAGTGGCATCGCCGGCAAGGAAGTGGCACAGCTCATCGCGGGGAATCGACAGTCGCCAGCGCCCGGGCGTGCACACCCAGAGCCCGGTTTCGGGACTGTTATTCGGCCCTTTGAACAGTAGCCGTCCGCTGGAATGCGAAATGCCTTCGACGGCGTCGCTCTGTACGCCCCAGTCCACCAGATCGGTGCGACTGCTGACGGATTCGAGGTACGGCGTGATACCCGCCGTGGTGTTTTGCTCAGGCATTGTCAAGCACCTTGTCGAGAATGGCGGCCGCGTCCGCAGGCCCTTTGCGTGATTGCATGTGTGTGCTGGTGATTTGCAGGCGTTGGCGCATCGTCTGGTCGTTGAGACACGCGGCGAGTTTTTCCGCCAATTGCGTTTCATTCCACTCGTAGCGATCGAGCTTGAAACCATGGCCGCTTTCTTCGGCGCGCATGGCGTTGTCGTGACCGTCCCAGACGTAGGACATGACAATCGCCGGCTTACCGAAAAACAGGCATTCGGTGAAACTGTTGTTGCCGCCGTGGTGAATCACCGCATCGACCTGGGCAATCACCGAAGGCTGTGGGAACCAGTTGGAGATCAGCACGTTGTCCGGCAGGTTCGGGTATTCATCAAGATGCTCACCGACGTTGAACAATGCGCGATAAGGCAGCTTGCCTACTGCCGTGATCAGACGCTGGAGCAGATCGACATCGCCGGAACCCAGGCTGCCGAAACTGACATACAGCAAAGGCTTGTCGTTGTTGGCCTTGAACGGCGGAATCTCGTAGGTCGTGTCCTGCCGCACGCACCCTTGCAGATAGTGAAAACGCTCCGCCGGCAATGGATGACGGCGCTCGAACTTGACGGCGTCCGGGTACAGCAACAGGTTCATGTACGGCGAGGCTTCGAAGAACGTACCGAGCGGGTACGGCTGCTCGCCATGGGCTTGCAGGAAGTGGTTGAAGTCCTCATGGATCGGCCCGACCGCCTCTTCGAAGCGCCGGCGAAATTCAGCATGGCCAGCCTTGTCGTGAACGCTCATGCCTGACAGGTGCGGCGGGATTTCCGGGTCTTCGATCTCGTTTTCCGAGCAGGAAATGATCCGCACCCATGGCTTGCCGTATTGCTTGATCGCCGGGAACAGGATCACGTTGTCGACGCAGATCAGGTCAGGCTTGACCTTGTCCAGAACGGCCGGCAGGTCCTTTTGCGCCCATTTCGCGGTTTCAACGATGGCCGCCCAGCATTCCTTCACGTAGTTGTCGATTTGATCCAGAGGGGTTTTACGGAAATTGGGAATGTGGCCGTTGATGAAATCGACCCAATAGCGGGCCATTTCTTCGGCCGGCATCGGTGCCGACATGTTGACCATGTGTTCTTCAAACCCGTAACCGGCATACACGCCGCTCATGCCCGGGTCGGTGAGGAATACCGCTTTGTGGCCAAGGGCTTCGCATGCCTGGGCAATACCGACGGAGTTCAGTGCCGGGCCATAAGCGGCTTCCGGAAAAAAGGCGATCACTTTCTGTTTCATCGAGAGGTACTCCTGCCTGGTCTTTTTTATTGTTCAGCGCGTCAATACGCGGGCATGGCGGGCCTGCCAGCCCAACCGGATGTTCATGCCGATAGCAAAATGAGCAAATTCGAACTGCGAGGACGGCACGCGGACGATCAGCGCCTTGTCGCTGAGCGCCGTCAGCACATGCACGTTGGTGTCGAGGCCGTGATAAGCGATTTCGACGATTTTTCCGGTGACCTGATTGGCGCAGTCGCCCCCCTCCGCAGGCAGCACCTGCAAACGTTCCGGGCGCACGACGACAGCGACTTTCTGCCCTGGAATCAACGGTTCAACGGTTTCGACAGCCAGCTCCTGGCCGTTGACGCGCACCGTGTGTGCACCAGAGCGCACGCCTTCAAACAGGTTGCTGACGCCAATGAAATTGGCGACAAACCGGCTGTTGGGGTTTTCGTAGAGTTCAGTCGGACTGCCGCACTGGCAGACCTTCCCGCCATCGAGTACGGCCATGCGGTCCGACATCACCAGGGCTTCTTCCTGGTCGTGGGTAACGATGATGAAGGTGATGCCGCTCTCGAGTTGCAAGCGCTTGAGTTCAAGCTGCATTTTTTCCCGGAGTTTTTTATCCAGTGCGCCCAACGGTTCGTCGAGCAGCAACACCCGTGGGCGTTTGACCAGCGCCCGCGCCAGGGCGACGCGCTGGCGTTGACCACCGGAAAGTTGATCCGGCTTGCGCTCGGCCAACTCGCCCAGCTGCGCCGTGCTCAGCACTTCATCGACCCGGCGACGGATTTCCGCTTCCGGCAAACGCTCCATCTCCAGGCCGTACGCAATGTTCTTGCGCACCGTCATGTTGGGAAACAGCGCATAGGACTGGAACATCAGGTTCAGTGGACGCTTGTTGGCCGGCAGCGGCGAGATGTCCTTGCCGTCCAGATAAATGCAACCGGCGCTGGGCGTCTCGAAACCGGCGAGCATGCGCAACAGGGTGGTCTTGCCGCAGCCGGACGGCCCGAGCAACGCAAAGAACTCGTTCTCGCGGATGTTCAGTGACACCTCGTCGACCGCCAGACCGTTGCCATAAGACTTGCTGACCTTGTCCAGGATCAGTACCGCAGATGAGTTATTCATGGGTGCGAGGAGCCTTGTTGAGACGCTGCGAAGCCAGCAGCGCGGTAATGCTGACCAGCATCACCAACGTCGCCAGAGCATTGATTTCCGGGGTGACGCCAAAACGGATCATGGCGTAGATCTGCATCGGCAACGTGGTGGAAGCCTGGCCGGACCCGGAGTTGAAAAAGGCGATGATGAATTCGTCCACCGACAAGGTGAACGAGAGCAAACCGCCCGCCAGCACGCCGGGAAAAATCGCCGGCAACAACACCCGGCGAAACGTGGTGGCCCAGCTCGCGCCGAGATCGATCGAAGCTTCGAGGATCGAATAGTCGAAGTGTTTGAGGCGCGTGCGCACGACCGCGCAGACGAAGGCGATGTTGAACACGGCGTGGCTGATGATGATCGAGTGCAAGCCCAGCCCGACTTTGAGCAGGTTGAAGAAGCTCAGCAGCGCAATGGCCAGGACGATGTCGGGAATGATCATGGGCGCCATCAGCAGCGTGTCGACCACTTGCCCCTTGTCGTTGCCCTTGCGGCGCAGTTCGATGCCGAGCGCGAGGAATGTCCCTAGCACACAGGCAATGAAGGTCGCCGAGAGGGCCACGATCAGGGTGTTGAGCGCCGCCGACAAAATCGCCGAGTTATGCGCCAGCGCCACATACCACTTCAGCGATACGCCGCCCCAGGCCGTCGGTAATCCGGACTTGTTGAACGACAGCAGAATCAATACCAGGATCGGTACATAAAGGAAGGCATACACCAACCCCAGGTGCGTACTGAGTACGGTGCCGCTTACGGAACGAGACTGGCTCATGCGCGATCTCCTTCTGCGCGACGAGCAACCAGCGCCTGCACGAACAACAGAATCAGCATGATCGCGATCAGGAAGAAACTTAGCGCAGCGCCGAACGGCCAGTCCCGCGCCGTGAGGAATTGCGAGTAGATCAGGTTGCCGACCATCTGCACTTGCTTGCCGCCCAACAGGTCGGCGGTGATGAAGTTGCCGATGCTCAGGACGAATACAAACACCGCGCCAGCCGCCACACCGGGCACGCTCAACGGCAGGATGATCCGGCGAAAGGTCATCCAGCCCGAAGCACCAAGGTCTTTCGAGGCGTCCCAGAGTTCGTTATTGATGCGCGACAACGAGGAGAAAATCGCCAGGATCACAAACGGGATGTAGTTGTAGACCAGCCCCAGCACCACCGACGCTTCGGTGTACAGCAGGCTGATCGGTTCACCGCTATAGCCGAACAACTGCAGCATGCGGTTGATCAGGCCTTCGCGATTGAGCAGGACGATCCACGCATAGGTGCGGATCAGGTAGTTGCTCCAGAACGGCAGCATTACCAGAAACAGAAACACCGCTTGATGGCGCCGCGGAGCGCGGGCAATCGCGTAGGCCGCCGGATAGCCGATCAGCACCGCAAACAGTGTCGCCAGGCCGGCGATTTTGGCTGACTTGAGCAGGATCCCGAGGTACAACGGATCGAATGCGCGTTGGTAGTTTTCCCAGGTGAACAGCCAGTCGATGCCGCCGTAGGCACCGCGTTCGACGAAGCTGTAGACCAGCACCAGAATGCACGGCACCACCAGAAATATCAGCAGCCAGCCAAAGCCGGGCGCAAGAAGCCAGGCCGACAAACGCCTGTCAGCATGCAAAGCACTCATTACCCATATCCTCCCGCCCCGGAACAGAGGCGGCTTGCGAGCGTGGCGAGGCATGCAGGCATGCCTCGGTTTGATGCGGCTTACGGTTGTTGAGGCTTAGTTCTGCGCCGCCATGATTTCGGTGACGGCCCGGGTGTAGGCTTTCTGGGTGGTGCCGCCCAGATCGCGCAATTGCTCCATCTTCAACAACTCGCTCGGGGCGATGGTCAAGTTGGGATATTGCTTGAGCAGGTCAGCGGACAAACCGGCCATTGCGGCCTGGTTGGGGATTTTGTAGAGGATGTTTTCCGCAACCCATACGTGGTTTTCCTTGGCGAGCATGAAGTTGAGGAATTTGAACGCCTCCTCCTGATGCTTCGAGCTTTTCAGCACGACCATGGTGTCCACCCACAGATCGGAACCTTCTTTGGGCACGACGAATTTGATCGCCGCGTTGGCCTGGGTCCCGTAGTTGCACCAGCCATCCCAGGCGTGGGCCATCAGCGATTCGCCGGAAGCGAGTTTCGAGTAGAAGGTGGTGTCGTCGAAGGCGAGGATGCGTTTCTTGGTAGCGATCAACTGGTCGCGGACGGCGGCGACGTGGCTTGCGTCGTTGTCGTTGACCGACCAGCCCTTGGCCAGGAAAGCGGCGCCGAGCATCCAGCGGTCAGTGGCAAGCATCGTCACTTTGCCTTTGAGCGCATCGCTTGGGTTGAGCAGCTCATTCCAGCTGGTGGGCGCCGGCGTCACTTTGTCGGAGCGATAGCAGATACCGGTCGTGCCCCAGGTATACGGCACCGAGAAATGGTTGCCCGGGTCATATTCCAGCTGGGTGGCTTCGGGATAGAGGTTCTTGAGGTTGGGAACCTTGACCGGATCGATATCCGCCAGCAGACCCTGCTTGTGCAGGACTTCGGCGAACGGTGAGGAGACAAACACAACGTCATAGCCTTCACCGCCAGACGCCATCAGCTTGCCCATGATTTCTTCGTTGGTCGCGTGCAAAGCCTTGTCGATGTCAACGCCACTGGCCGCTTTGAACTTGTCCAGCGCATCCGGGGCCATGTAACCGTCCCAGATGGAAATCACCATATCTTTTGCACTTGCAGCCTGTGATGCGATCGCCAGGGAAACACTTAATCCCAGACACATAAGGCCTTTCAGCTTTCTCATAATACTCACCCGACGATTGTTTATTTTTGTGTTCGAAGGCAGTACGGCAAAAAGAGAAACAGTATTGGTGTTTTTTTTTAGAAATTAGGACCAGCATGGTTTTATGTCAACGGTTTTTTCGCGCCTGACGTTTTTGTGGTGCATGGCATAAGATGAGCACCTGAGTCGAAGCGACCAAAAGAGATAAGAAGCTTGAGCACAACACCCGAGAAAAAACCTCGCACCAATCACCTCGAACTCGCCCGGCGCATCCTGGAACACACCCAGGAAACCGGCCTGGTGGCCGGCGCCCCGGTGGCAGAACAAGCACTGGCCCGTACTTTTCAGGTGTCGCGCACACTGATTCGTGGCGCACTGAAAGTGCTGCTGGAAGAAAACCTGCTGAGCCATGAAGCCGGCAAAGGCTACCGACTGGCCGCACTGCCGACCGGCCAGCACTTCAACGCCGCATTGCCGCAAGCCGAGGAAGAGGAACTGGCAACCTCGGTCCTGCGCGACCGCATGGCCGGCCGCCTTGGGGACAGCATCAGCATCAGCGAACTGATGCGCCGCTACGACATCGGCCGGCCGGCGGCGCAAAAAGCACTGGCGCAACTCAGTGAAAGCCAGGCCATCGAGCGCGGCCCCGGCCAGTCCTGGCTGTTTCGCCCTTCGCTGAACAACCTCGCCGCACTCGAAGAAAGCCTCAAGTTCCGCCTGATCCTGGAGCCGGAAGCGCTGCTCAACCCCAACTTCAACGCCGACCCGCAACGTCTGTCCCTTTTGCGCAGCGCCATGCAGTTGTTGCTCGCGAGCCCGGTTGAGCACTTCGATATCCAACAGTTTCGCGAGCTGGACATCAGCTTTCATGAACTGATCGCCCAGAGTTGCGGCAACCGCTTTATCGGCGATGCCCTGCTCCAGCATCAGAGCCTGCGGCGCCTGCCGAATCTGCTGCCGACCGTCAGCGTGCATCGCCTGCAAGAAGCCCTGCGCGAACACCTGCAAATCATTGCGCACATCGAACGCGGACAACTGGAGATCGCGGCCGACGTGCTGCGCCTGCACCTGCGCCTGAGCGCCGCGCAGCGCCCGCAAACGGCTAATCGCGGCATCCCGCAGGGCCAGTCATTCGGGCGCCGTTGAGTTTCAAAAAATAGGATGATTTTTTTTATAAAATAAGACAGCATCCAGACATCTTCAGGATCGGCGGGCGTTACCCGCCATGGAATACCTCCGCCATGCACACACAAAAACTTATCGCCATGTTTCCGGAAGCCAGTTTCGGCGCGGCCTTGAACTGCATTGGGATCGCCCAATCGCTGCGTGAGCAGGGAGCAAAACCGGTCTTCATCTGCCACGAACACTTTCAGGGACTCTTCGCCGAGTACGGCTTCGACGAGTACCCGATCCCGCAAGCCAGCCCACTGTCGGCGGCGGAACATCAGCATTACTGGGAACGGTTCATAGAGCGCAACATTCCTTACTTCGACCAGACGCCACTGGCACAGATCGACAGCTATGTGGCGCCGGCCTGGGAAGCGATCATCGACACCGCCATCGAAGCGGAAAAACCGCTGCAACAGTTGCTCGGTCGACTGAAGCCGGACGTCATCGTCCTCGACAACGTGGTCATGTTCCCCGCCATCGCCAACGCCGGCTGCCCTTGGGTGCGCATGGTGTCCTGCGCCGAAACCGAGCTGCCGGATGCCGCCGTACCGCCGTATCTGTCGGGCTGCCTGGCCAGCGACAGGGACGGCCGTGAGCGGTTTACCGAGCATTACCAGAAAGTTGTCGCGCCGGCCCATGAACGCTTTTTGCAATTTCTCGCGAGCAACGGCACAGCGCCTTGCCCGCCTGGCCAGTTTCTTGTCGATTCGCCATGGCTCAACCTGCTGCTGTCGCCGACGCCGGTGCGTTATGAACGCCTGTTGCCGCTGGACTCGCAGCGCTATGTCTACCTCGACGGCTGTGTGCGGCGCGAGGCGCCTTACATCGTTCCAGGCTTTCCGCGGCACAACGACGCACCGCTGATCTACATCAGCTTCGGTAGCCTCGGGGCTGCCGACACCGGCATGATCAAGCGCCTGATTGGCACTATCGAACACCTGCCCTATCGCTTCCTGATCAACGTCGGTGCCTATCGGGACACGTACACCACCGTGCCCGACAACGTGTACCTGGACAGCTGGTTTCCGCAACCGGCCGTGCTCAAGGAATGTCAGCTGTTCATCCACCACGGCGGCAACAACAGTTTCTGCGAGGCGCTGTACTTCGGCTTGCCGTCTTTGATTATTCCTTACTGCTGGGACGGCCACGACAACGCCGCACGTGCCGAGGAAGTCGGCGTCGGCCGCTACCTGCCACGGTTCGCCGATCCGTTGTCGGCATTACCGGCGGCCCTCGAACAGTTGCTGAGCGATCAATCGATGAAGCAACGCCTCGAAGCCTTCAGCAAAAACATGCAGGCGACTCGCGGTACTGACATCGCCGCACGGGCAATCTTGGCGCTGCCCAACGCCTGACCCACCGCTTGCAGACTGGCTGATGCGGGAACCGGAAATGATTGCGCGGGTGGACGGAGGCTTAATCCCTGAGAATCATGAACACCTTGCGCACCGGTGTCAGGTTTTCCCACGTTCCCTTGAACCCTGCGGCGACGACAAATGTGGCGCCGGCCTTGAACTCCTGGCTGATGCCGTGGCTGTCGGTCAAACGCACATGCCCCTCGAGCAAATGGCAGAGCTCGTCGTAATCACACTCACAACGCTCCAGATGTTCGGGCGCCTCCCAGATGCCACCGGTGGCCTTTTTTTGCGGGTCCACGAAATGCCGCCAGCTCCGGCTGCGAAAGGGCACGTCGACCAGCGCGGGATCACTGGTTTCC
This sequence comes from Pseudomonas sp. OV226, assembly GCF_003148705.1. Lineage (NCBI taxonomy): Bacteria > Pseudomonadati > Pseudomonadota > Gammaproteobacteria > Pseudomonadales > Pseudomonadaceae > Pseudomonas > Pseudomonas sp. OV226. The sequence goes on from NZ_QGGS01000007.1 coordinate 25,132, forward strand.
AGCTCGACGACGGGCAAATCGGGGTTGGCAAAGTCGATGACGTGTTCGGGTTTACTCATGGTCATTGTCACTCCAGATCAAGAATCGAAACCGATGCCCAGCGCGTCAAACCCTTTGAGCAGCCAGTCGCGGTGCCCAGTCAGGTCTTCGCGGGCCAGCGAGCGCTGCGCCAGCGACACGCCCACGTAACGCAAGGGTTCGGGGGGAAACGGAAACGGCGCGGTCGAGGTCATCGCCAGTTTTGTGCGTTCAGTGGCTTTGCCTTCCAGCAGGTCGAGCAGGGTCAAGGCTGCGAAACGGCTGGCCGACACGCCCTGTCCAGTGAAGCCCTGGGCATAGGCAATGCGCCCGTTTGGCGAGGTGCCGCAGAACATAGTGGTGCGCGCCGAGGTGTCGATGATGCCGCCCCAGGCATGACTGAACGTGACATCCGCCAATGCCGGGAACGCCGATTGAAATTGTTGCGCCAGTGTCGCGAAGCTCTCGGGACGCTGCGTCAATGCCTCATCACGTCGGCTGCCAAAGTGATAGATGGCGTCGTAACCGCCCCAGAGAATCCGGTTGTCCTCGGTCTTTCGCAGGTAATGAAACTGATTGCCGCTGTCGGCAATACCGTAGCGCCCGACCCAACCGATGGCGCGCAATTGAGCATCGTCGAGGGGCCGGGTTGCCAGGGCATAGTCATAAATAGGGATGACCTTGGACTTCAGCGAGCCCAGCAACGGTGGCGCGATGTTGGTGCCCAGTGCGACCTTCGCTGCCTTGATGGTCCCCAGACCGGTTTCCAGTACTTGATGAAGACCGTCCTCGCGCAAGGTCGACACCGGCGAATGCTCGAACAACTGCACCCCGTGTGCGAGGCACACGCGGCGCAGTTCCGCGACCATTTTCACCGGGTTCAGCAACGCATAATTGGGTTCGAAAACCCCTGCGACATAGACCGGAGAATCGAGATACGACTTGAGTTCACTGCCTTCCAGATACTCGCAGGCGATACCAAAACGCGCATAGTTGCGCTGCATCGATTTCAGCCCATCGACCTGCCAAGGCTGACTCGCCACGTTCAACTTTCCCGAACGCTCGAAGCTTGCGTCCATGCCATAACACTGCAAATCCTCCTCGAATGCCACAAGGTTTTCCCGACCCAGCCGAACCAGTTGCTCTGCTTCCCTGGGCCAGCGTTTCAGTGCATTGGATACGCCATGGGAGATGCTCGGCGCGCAGAACCCGCCATTACGACCACTGGCTTCACCGCCACACTGCCCGGCTTCCAGCACCACGATCGTCGCGTCGGGCCAGCGCTGACGGGCAATCAATGCAGTCCATAACCCGACAAACCCGCCGCCCACAATGGCAATATCACACGATAACTCGCCGGTCTGTCTTGGCGCGGCGGGTGCATCCGTCCGGGTTTCCTGCCAGACAGGGTAAGGCCGGGCTTCAGCCAGAGAGCGGTTTTCAATCGGTAATGTCATGCACGCCTGCTCCAGAAAATTCATGGGCCGACGCTAAAGCAATGGCCGACGCTTTCACAGGCGCAAACCTCGCAGCGGACACGGGAGGAAAACCGGGGTTTCTGGAATACTCTTGGCTTCGTCCTGATCTTCGCCATGGAGTCCGTCGTGGAAGTACCTGATTTACCCACCACCCCCACCTTCCTTGCGGACCCGTCGAGTGTGCAAACTCATGAAGTGACTGTGCGTTATCACCAGGCCTGGAAGCGATGCGATCTGGACGGTGTGATGGCGCTGTATCACCCCGACGTCGAATACCACGATTTTTTCCAGAACCGCACCATCGACTATGCACAGCTGCGCGACTACCTCGGCGCAAGCATGCCGTCAGGATCAGAAGAGTTGCAGACCTACACCGATCGCCTGCGCATCGATGGCAACACCGCGTTCCTGCAGTACCGGGTGACGCTCAATGGCAGCGATGGCCTGGTTTCATTCAGTACGGTTGAAGCACTGACGGTGAAGGACGGGTTGATTGTCAAAGTCAACGAGCACGCGGTGCTGGTCACCCAGGCGCCAATGGTCATTCGCCCGGCGTACAGCGCTGACGCCGTCAGCCGGTTGGGGTTATCGGCTCGTCAGGTCGGCGCGCTGGCCAATGACCTGCAGCAGTACTTCGAGCGATCGAAGCCTTATCTCGATCCGCGACTTGATCTGTCGCTTGTCGCAGCGTCGACGGGTTATACACGTAACCAGATTTCGTTTTTTCTGAATCAGGTTCGAGGTCAGACATTTTATACATTTCTCAATGAGTTGCGGCTTGAGGAGGCGTTGGGCCGGTTGAACGAGCAACGTCATGCGGCGCGGATCGACGAGATTGCCAGTGCTGCGGGGTTTAACTCATTGTCGACTTTTTATCGGTGTTTCAAGGAGCGGACAGGGTGTTCGCCCAAGGGTTACTTGAAGCTTCTGATCTGACGGCCCACGCAAGCGGCGAGACATGCAACGGGAGGACCATAGTTTCCGGGCGCCCTATTAATCTGCGGCAATATCCGTCGGCCACTGTGGCCTTAATCTGAAACAGGCAACTGAAAGCATCCGAATCCGTGGACGCGGGAGGCCATTTCACCCTCCAAAAATTGTCGGAATTTTCCTCGATTATTTAGAAGCGCTCACCTGTTTAACTTCCGTGCTTAAAGACACTCTGTGTTACTTCCTGAAAGCTACATGGGTGTTTCATCGCCAAATAGCAGCTTTCCCTTGATAAAGGACACCTGTCATGTATTTTCAATTGACCGGCTGTCTATCTGGAGACACCCCATGCCACTGGTTCGCGTCGACATCAAAAAGCACCAAGACCCCACATTCGCCAAACGTGTTGGACAACTGATTTACGCTGCCATGCACAGCGCCATTGCCGTACCGGAGAACGATAATTTCCAGATTCTGGCGGAGCACGATGAACACCATTTCATCTTCGACCCCCAATACCTGGGCATCCAACGCACCGACAATCTGATCATCATCCAGATCACGCTGAGCGAAGGCCGTTCGGACGAGAAGAAAAAACTGCTCTACAAAACCATCGCCGAGAGTCTGAATCGCGAACTGGCCGTGCGCCTGGAAGATGTTTTCATTAATCTGGTGGAAGTGAAAAAAGAGAACTGGTCGTTCGGTAACGGGATTGCCCAGTACGCCCTTTGATTAAACCTTTTATACCTGTGAGCCACTGATGCCCCGAGTTTCCCGCAAGCAAGCCGACCTCAACCGCGAAATCATCGTCGAGGCAGCCACGCGGCTGTTTCGCGAACGAGGACTGCATGGCATCAGTGTCGTCGATGTCATGGGGGCGGCAGGCCTCACCCACGGCGGCTTCTACGGGCATTTCGAGTCCAAGGAAGCGCTGGCGCAGGAGGCCAGTGGCCGAGCGTTTGAACAATCGGCGGAGCGCTGGCGGGAGCGAATCAGCGATCACAAAGACGACAAGGACGCCGCACGCCGTGCGCTGATCGAGCCTTACCTGTCGCAGGACAGCCGCGACAATCCGGGTGACAGTTGCCCGGTGGCCGCCTTCGCCGGGGACATGTGCCACGAAGCGGCCGACAGTGGTTTGCGTCAGACCTTCATGGAGGGGCTCAACCGGTTGTTGAACGCCTACGGCACACTGTTGGATTCAGGCGATGCCCAAGCCGATCGGCAACAGGCGCTGGTGGAGTATTCGCTGATGCTCGGCGCCCTGACCCTCGCTCGCGCCAGTCGGGGCGATACGGTGTCGGATGAAATTCTCGACGCCGCCAGCACGTTTCTGACTGCAAAGCGTGCATCAAACTGAACAACCCCATGGCGATCCTCGGCCATTGCTAAACTGTCGGGGAATCAGCAATCTGAAGCGACATTCGAACCCCGACATTCCGATGCCCAAAGGAGCGCAGCATGCCCGCAACCGTTCTGGTACTGGTTGAAACCATCAATGATTACTTGCCGATTCTCGAAAATCAGGGTTTTCATCTGATTCTTGCCCCGACTCCAGCCGAGCGCGCTGCTGCCATTGGCCGGCATGGAGGTCAGATCGATGCGGTGCTGACCCGTGGGCCATTGGGCCTGTACGCCGATGAAATCAGCGCCCTGCCCAACCTCAAGATCATCTGCGTCATCGGCGCCGGTTATGAACACGTCGATTTGCAAGCCGCCGCCGACCGTGGCATCACGGTCACTAATGGTGCCGGCGTCAATGCGTCATCTGTCGCTGACCACGCCATGGCGATGCTGCTGGCACTGGTGCGCGACATTCCCCGTTGCGATGCAGCCGTGCGCCGTGGTGAGTGGCCGAAGATCATGCGCCCCTCCCTGGCCGGCAAGCGCCTGGGCATTCTCGGCCTTGGCGCCGTCGGCATGGCCATCGCCAAACGCGCTGCCAATGGCTTCGACATGACGGTGAGTTACCACAACCGCCAGCATCGCAGCGATGTGCCGTACACCTTTTGCTCCACCCCTACTGAACTGGCGCGCAACTCGGACTTTCTGGTTATCGCGGCACCTGGAGGACTGGGCACCAAACACCTGGTCAACAAATCCGTCCTCGACGCCTTGGGACCCAACGGGTTCCTCGTCAACATCGCCCGCGCCAGCGTGATTGTCACCACCGACCTGGTCAGCGCGCTTGAGCAACGACGCATTGCCGGCGCCGCCCTGGACGTGTTCGACGCAGAGCCGCACGTGCCCCATACGCTCAAATCGTTGACCAACGTGATCCTGACCCCGCACGTGGCCGGGCTTTCACCGGAGGCCACCCAGGGCACCGTTGAACTGGTCGGGAAAAATCTGGTGGCTTTCTTCAGCAACCAGCCGGTACTGACACCAATTGCCCTGCCTCTGCCTGTCGCCACCTGCTGAGTCGCTGACTAAAGGACGCCCAACAGCGTCCAGAGGCGACGAGACTCGGCATCCGCCGAGATCAACTCGCCCAGCAACTCGCTCAATGGCTTGTTGCCCCACTCCACACCGCGCCGGATCAAATAAGGGACGGGACTGTGGGGTTCGGTACGTGCCAGGTACTCGGCAATCAACAGCAACTGACGGTAGGCCTCGTCGCGACTCAACGGTTCACGAAACACCTGGGGCACCGGTGCCGCTTGCGGCGCGTCGTCATGTCCGGACGCCGCCACGGGCTGTACCTCCAGCGGCGCATCGGTTAACGGGCGTGGCTGCATGGCAATGAACTCCTGAACCAGTGTCAACAACGCCTCGATCACGTCTTGCAAGACTTTGAAGCCCGGCGCCTGGTTTCCCAGATAGGCATTGCACCATGTGTCGAGCCGTTGCAGATGTCGCAAGCTCGACAACAGACTGTCCTCACGGCGCAACCAGTGGGACAGCGGCGTGGCACGAATCAGTCCAGTGAGTTTTTTCTGTTCGCTGCGTGCTGTTTCCGCTGATGTTTTGGCCGCCTTGCTGTCATTGGCCAGTACCTGTTGCAACTGCAATCGCCGCCAGGCATCCAGGCAGTAACCGTCGAATTCACCACTTCGCGGTTCGAGCAACGGCGTGCGCGTCAGCAACACCTCACTGTAGCGTCGCGCCAGCCATTCAAGCGGAATCACCCGCCACGACTGATCACCGTCTTCGGCCAGAGGATGAAGGTGCTCGGGATAGCGCTCACATAAACCGGCGACCAGCGCGAGGCTGCCCGGCAATCCGTCCAGACCCTCCTGATGTAACCAGGCCTCACCGAGCCAGGCACACAGCATCAAGTCCTTGCTGCGCTCCAACAGCAACGTGGACGTCAGTTTTTCCAGTTCCGGCCACTGCGCCCGCTTGATCGACGACTGCCAGACGCCCGTAGGCAGACTGGTGTCGTCCTCGCGACGCAGTTCACGCGCCTGGTCGAACTCGCGCTCGTAGCGCAAGTCCTCGCCGCAAGGTGCTTGCTCGCTAATGGGTTCGAGCAGTCGGACAATCAGTTCCGGCAACGGTGGTGAAATCTGATTCAAAACCCCTCCTCCTCAGTCATGACCGTCGCGGACGCGGTCGACCTGGTTTGCATGAATGGAGAACGCGGGGCCCGGGTGGGCAGCGGTGGAATAGACAACGGCAGCTTCGCACCCTGGCTCATTAATGACAGGCGCATAAACATCAGCGTCTGTTGCGCCGTGCTGGTCTGCGCGGTCACCGGCAGGCGCAAAGCCAGTGGAAAATCGGTGAAATCCATATTGGGCTGGCGCTGCACGGACTGGTGCGCACGGATCAAGCGCAGCAATGACCACGGGCCGCCATATTCCCAATCGGCCTCAAAGTCACGCACCATCAGATTGGGCTGCAAGGGATCGTTGGCCGGACGTTGCGAGCCGTTTCTGGCCCAGCGCAAGGTCAGCCGGACCGGTTGCCCGACCATCCAGCGCAGGTTCGGCTGGGTTTCGCCCGGGTAATTGATCTGTTGATTGCCGGCATTCAAACCCCAGGCAATCACTTGATCGGCGCCCCGTTCCTCCTCGCGATCGGTTCGCCAGCGCACGTCCATTTCAACGCCAATGATGCCGCTCTTGTCTCGCACAAACAGCGGGTTTAACCATGTACTGGCCTGCTTCAGACGGTTGAGAAAATCTTCGGCGGCCACCCGTTCCGGCGTCTGGCTGAGCTGCAATCCGGCTTGAGCCACGGGCAGACGCTTGTCGATCAACTCGAGAAAATGCTGGACCCGGGCCGGGTCGGCGTCGGTGGCTTGCACGCCATTGGCAAACGGGAAGCGCTCGGCCAGGTACTGATTGAAATAATTGGCCAGGTCGTTCCATGCCGCTGCCGCTTGCTGTTGCTGCAGGAGCTGACAGCGTTGCATGGCGCTTTGTTGCAGGTCCAGCGCACGTAATGCCAAGGTCCCACGCCCACCGGACAGGTTGGCAGTTTGCAAAATCTGACCGCAGGACGTGGCGTCCATTTCGATGAAATCGCGGCTCACCAGCTGCTCGATCTGGGCCGGCGAGCTGGCAGGATTCTGGTCCTTGTACTTGAGCAGCTCTTCGTTGAGCGCACTGAATTGGGTAACGCGCTCGTAGTCCAGCGCCGAGAGATTCTGTTGCTGAGTCTTCAACCATTCCAGTGCTGAGGTGCGCCGCTCGGTAATCCCGAGCATGGTGTTGAATTGCTGCTTGAGGCTCAGCTTCAAATCCTGCACATCGCTGGCGCCGTACAATTGCAAGCCGAGGTTTTTCGAGCCATCCCACTGACTGATTTCACTGCGCCCGCCGAACAATGGCTGCGCGGTGATCTCCGCAAGACCGTCGACAACCTGAGCGATAGCGCGGCGGTTTAATGCGTTTTGCACTCGCATCGCCAAATCATTGCGGTGCACTTCGGCGAAGGCTTTTTGCAGGGCCACTGCTTGCGGTGCAAGCACATTGAAAACACCGTCGCCACGGGGGCGGTCGTTTTGATCCTTGAGACTCAACCACATGGCCTTGGCTGCCGCCGCTTCTGCCGCCTGAACCAATGCATCGCGATACGCCGGCGGGATACGCGGCAGCTCTTCGGCGGCATAACTCTTGTAGCTGGCAAAATAGTTCAGCGCCGTGCTGAGGTCATCGCCATCAACGCTTTGCCCCTCAATGGCATCGGCGGTCTTGTCTGCGCGCAAGGCGATGGCCACGAAATCGCGTTTGAACAGCGCCTGCACCGCGTTGTTCAACTGGCTGACATGCACTTGCAACGCCAGCTGCCCACTGCCTTGCTGGACCAGCAAGTTGCCTCTGGCCCCTGCCTGCGCGATCCATTGGTCACGAAAGCTTTGCTGCAACTTGGACGCTTGCTGATCCAGCTGTTGTTCAACCTGCGGGCCGAGCAAGCTGCTCTGGCGCACTTTATCCATCATCTCGCGATAACCCGGCACCAGGTCCTGCCCCTTACCGCGGCTCCAGGCGGAGTTGGTCAGGCCGACCAGCGCTTGCAGGTCATCGATCAATGCGCGCAAATCCTCAAGCTCCGTCAGGGAGTTGCCGCTGCCTGCCTCCAACCGTTCCAGATGCAACTTGAGGTAACCGGCCTGGCGGACAAAATTGTCAGCGAGAAAATACTGGTCAAGCCAACGCTCCATCAGCCCGGAAAAATTTTCCTCGATGACTTGCCGCTCCATGGCCAGGTCCAGCGGTTTCAAGTCGCCAGCATTGGCATCGAGCAACATCCGGTTGTAAAAACCGGCACGGGGCAAGCTGCCGACATTGAGGTTCAGGGACAAGGCGTTGTTGCTCAGCAACGCCAGGTCTTCGAGTGGGGCCTTGGGGTTGTTCAGCGCCTGATTGAACCATTGATTCTGCTGCTCAAGGCGCACCGCGCGCTCCACCAGGTCTTTGGCTTTGACGTAGTTTTGCCATTGGGCCGGGTCCTCACTTTCGACGTTGCCACGGCGCTCGGTGTTGCGGATGCCCTTGAGTTTCACCAGCTCCGCATTCAGCAAGTCGTGCAAGGGCTCCAATAAGTGGCTCTGGGCGGTCAGGCGCAGTTGGTTTTCCAGCTGCACATCCAGTGAAGAAAACCAGGACGTGGGAAACGCTACGGAAGTAAAGGTCCAGCGCGGGGCCTTTTCCAACACCCGCCAGAATCCCTGGACGTTGCGTCGTGTCGACTCCAGCCGATGCGACTCGTCGGTAACCGTCAGGTAGTTTTTCTGCGCACCTTGCAACAGACGCGACAGCTCATGCGCATCTTTGACAGAGTCCTGCCAGACCCAGAGCATGCTCGCGGCCCACACCACACCGACCACCAGCGCCACCACCCCCGTCAATCGCTGCCAACGCTGACGCAAGCGCAACAGGCGCGGTACCACTTGCGACAATCCCCGCTCGGCGACTACCCGGCGCTGCCACAATTGGCGGGCGAATGCACTTTGTTGCAACCCGGTGTCGTAGGCTGAAAATCCGTCCGGCGTGTCTTGCGTCGGTTGGTTAGCGGTGAAATAAACGCCACGAAAACGCGGCGCCTCACCTTGGGCATTGCCTTGGAACACCGGCTCCAGCACCGTTTGCAGATTGCGCCTCAGCGCCTCGATACGTTCCGGCAACCCGAACAGCTCGCCCTTCAAATGGCCCGACAATGTGCCGATTTCGATGATCGATTCCGCCAAGGCACGGTTAACCTGATCCAGCGCCTGATCGCTCCATTGCGCCTGCCAGGCTGACTCGGGGCCAAACGGTGTCGACCAGCCCAGCGTGCGTTCGCGGGCATCAACGGGCAGTGCCGTGATCAGCTCCTGAAACCCGGGCAGCTCTTCCATACCGGTGATCACGACATACACCGGCAAGCTCAGGCCGAATCGTTGCAGCACGTCGATGAAGCGCCGACGGGCCGCCAGACCGAGGCTCGCGGCCAACTCGACATTGCCCAATCGACTGACCGGGACCGTCCAGATCACCCCGTCCAGTGGTCGTTTGCTGCGCAAGCGCAAGATCAATCCCAGCAAACGCCACCAGCCGCCTCGTTGCAGGTTCATGCCTTCTTCCGGCAAAAACAGCGCCTGTGGCACCACCAACACCGCACCTTCGGGGTCCGACCACCAGCGCCCGAACCAGGCGGGTTTGTCGGTTGGTTGCAGACGCCACTGGCTGCACAATTGAGTGCCCTGGGTTTCGTCGCCGAGCATCAGTAACCACGGGATCTGATACCGGTCCTGAGCGCCCTGCTCCTGCTCCATATGGCGGACCGAGGTATAAAAACTGCGGACCGCCGCCCCGCTCTGGGTGCGCAACCACCAGACCACGGCCCCGATGATAATCAGCAGCAACAGCAACCCAATGATCAGACTCACCCACCCCAACGCGCTCATGAGTCTTGCTCCGAGGTGCTGACCGAGTCGGTCATCTGCAACACCGGATCAAGCTCCTGGCGGATGTCACGCCAGAAAAACTGCCCCAGCCCTGTCAGTATCAGGACCATGGCGAGAATCCCCACGCCAAGCCGAAAACCATCCGGTAACGATTGACGTACCGGCAACTGCACCGGTGGCACCGCAGAGGGTTGCTGAAGCCGGGCGCTGACATCGGCATAATCAGGTTCGTGCTGCCAGGCAAAGGTAAACAACGCCAGACGCAGTTTTTCATGCCGCGATTGCCCCAGCTCACCACGCATGCGCCCCTCAAATCCCAACACCAGGCACTGCAAATAGACATTGGCCAGATCGCGGGTAGCGGGAATCTGTTCGTCCAGCAGAGCCTTGATCGCCAGCGGCAATTTTTCACCGGCCTGACGGCTGGCGTACATCCGCGATTCCAGCGGCTTCTCCTGCCACACGGACTGGCCCGGCCAGGGTGTAAACAACAGCGTTTCGTCGATCAACGCGACAAAGGCATAGACCAGCGCCTTGACCTGGTCGGTCGCCGCATCACCGACCCGGGCGTATGCCGTTCGCCACAGCCGCTGGGAGATTTGCGTCGACAGATCGACCACCGCTTCCACCAGCGCGTCATCGTCGCTGTCCTTGGGCAACTGATTCCATTCCTGGGACCATTGCAACCAGGCCTCGCGAAAGGCGCTGCTCAGTGGCGCCTCACGAAGGCTCCGTGTGCCCGTCCCGGCATTTCCCTCAGACATTCGACGCCCCTTCCTGGATCAAGCACCTTCACTCGCCTGGGCCACAAACAACACCACTTGCCATGGACTGCTCGCCGGTTTTGAGGCCGGCGCGGCAATCAGTAACGGCAATTGCCCGTCGAACCATTGGCCATCGGCCGTCACCACAAACAATCGCGTGTCCTCGCCGACGCTGTAGGCCACTTGCTCGTTGCGGCTCATGGCCTGGTGGGGCAAACCGCTCATGCGTTGCCGGCTCAACAACGTAATATGCGGCGCCGAGGCAATGATCGCCCCACTCAGCCATTCGCTGGCCGCCTGCTCGCTGGCACCGTTGGGCATGCGCAAACCGATGACCAGACGCTGGCTCGGCTGATCGTCGGGCAGTTGAATCGAGAAGCTCTGTTCGCTGCGTTCAAACGGCACACTGCGATAGCCGGCGCGAATCAGTTCCAGGGTTCTGTCGAGCCAGTCGAGGACCGGCTCATAGCCTTGTTGCAGCTCCAGAAAGTCCAGCGGGGCAAAGGGCGGCACGCCCGCCAGCGGGTCCAGGGCCGACCAGGCTCCCGCCAGCCCGAGCAACACCCCGTATAACGCCTGTGGCGATGCCAGTCGGCTGTTCAACGTTCCTTCGACCTCCGGCAGACGCGCCCAAAGCGCCGTCAACTGGCGACGAATTTCCATCGCATCGTCCTGATTTCCGGCCTGTTGCGCCTGGCGCAAACGGCCGGCGAGGAACATGCATTTCTCTCGCGTCCTGGCGCACAGCCCGGCGACCCGGCGACCCAACACCGATTCCGGCGACAGGCATGGCGTGGGCGGCGTGTAGGGCAAGGACAGAAAACCACCGCCCTCCTTGCGAATTTTCAGCAGAGGCAAGCAAACGGAATCGGCCTTGTTCAACTGCGTGCACAAACGCGGGTTCGGCCGCCACACCGTGATCGACTCGGGGTACTCGCCGCTGGTCAAATCCGGCAACGCATCGCCGACCACCGATTGCAGTCGCCCTTTGAGCGGCAACAACTGCCCGGCACGCCACAATGGGCTGACGGCGAGATACACCGTCACCGTGGCGTTCTGCGAGGCGTTGACCGCTTCGCTTATATCGAGCTCCAGTGTCGGCCCGACACCCACCTGCACATTGACCGGCAGGCCGTCCGGCATCGTCGCTTGCAGACTGACCAGGCGCACCAACCCGGCACTCAGTGCACCGGGGTCGAATTCCACCCGGCTCACCCCCCAGAACCACGGATTGCAGGCCTGGGCAAAGTGCGCCACCAACGCTTCGGCGCGCAACCCTTGCAACTGGAAATGCTGGGGCAGCAACTGCATGCCTTCGTGCCAACAAACCGCGTCAGGTAACAGGCTCATACGACTCCCTTCGACGTCTACATCACCGCGCAAAACGGCGCACTGACAATGGGTTCACTGCGCAGTGTTGTTGACCAGCGTCATCTCGCGGCTGTCGAACTTGAGCCAGGCATCGCTCTGATCATCGAGCCGTAATCGGTGTGCTCCGGGAGTGTTATAGCTGGCGAAGACCAAAAGTCCAGTCGCCCGCTTGCCCCCCAGCGGGAAGGGTTGTTTGTCGATGAACTGGCCGGGGACCAGCTCCAGCCCCCACACCGTTATCAACTGCCGATAGTCGCGTTGATATTGATCACGCTCGGCAAACCACTGCCGCGCCGTGATGCCGGACAACTGCTTGAGCAAGTCCGGGTCGTTCACGGCGATGAAATCCACAGCGATCGGAGTGTCGTCGTTGGCCTTGGGCGCGACGTCCAGGGTCAGGTTGTCGAGGTCCACCCGAGGCCCGAAAAACGAGCACCCGGATAGGGTCAGGAACAGGGCGAAAGCAAAAAAACGTGCAAACAAAGTGAATTGTCCTTTTCTCGAGGCGGTCCAAGATTGTTTTTCGCTTGCTTTTTTATAGACCTGTTCTAGCGTCTTGGGTAGTTCGGCCCCCCTATGCCGAATGTGGAAGGTTTGTCAAAGGAACGACAGGTCCATCTGCCACCCTTTCTAACCTACGGTCCAGCAAGGGAAAGCGATGAACGGGCCTCCCGATGCATTGCGCCCGCTCATGCATCGGAGTCAGCCAACATGGCAGAAAGTACTCAGCACAAGCTCGACAGGGTCCGCCCGCCAAGGGTGCAAATCACCTACGACGTCGAAATCGGCAACGCCATCGAGAAAAAAGAATTGCCGTTGGTCGTCGGAATTCTGGCCGACCTTTCCGGCAAACCACTCGAGCCACTTCCCAAGTTGAACGAACGGCGCTTCACCGAGATCGACCGCGACAACTTCAACGAAGTGCTCGCCTCTATTGCCCCGCGCGCCACCTTGCAGGTCACCAACACGCTCAGCGGTGACGAGAGCAAGCTCAACATCGAACTCAACTTCAAACACATCGACGACTTCGACCCGGTCAAGGTGGTCGAGCAAGTGACCCCGTTGCGGCGTCTGTTCGAAGCCCGTCAGCGTTTGCGTGACCTGCTGACCAAACTCGACGGCAACGATGACCTGGACAAGCTGTTGCGCGACGTCATCGCCAACACCGAAGGCCTGCAAGAGATCAAGTCTGCGCGCCCGGAAACCGCTCCCCCCGCAGGTGACAGCGAAGCACCGAGCGATGCCCCCGATCAACCGCAGGCCTGATCACTTATTCACTTAAGGAGACGTCGCCATGCCCGCTTCAGCCAGCGCCAACACCAGTGAAAGCACTACTCAAAGCCTGTCCTTGCTCGACCGCATCATCGCCGAAGGCCGCATGGCCCATGACGATAGCCAGCAGAACTATGCCCGCGACATGCTCGCGGAGTTCGCCACCCAGGTTCTCGACGAAGGCATGGCCATCGACAAGGACACCGTGGCGATGATCAACGACCGCATCAGCCAGATCGATGAATTGATCAGCGCGCAACTCAATGAAGTCTTGCACCACCCCGACTTACAGAAACTCGAAGCCTCCTGGCGCGGCTTGCACCTGTTGGTGCAAAACACCGAAACCAGCTCCAGGCTCAAATTGCGCTTGCTGAATGTGACTCAGAAAGAGCTGCAGAACGACCTGGAAAAAGCTGTCGAGTTTGACCAGAGCGCGCTGTTCAAGAAGATCTACGAAGAAGAATACGGCACCTTCGGTGGCCACCCGTTCAGCCTGCTGGTGGGTGACTACACCTTTGGCCGTCACCCGCAGGACATCGGCCTGCTGGAGAAACTGTCGAACGTCGCCGCAGCGGCGCACGCCCCGTTCATTGCCGCCGCCAGCCCACGACTGTTCGACATGAACAGCTTCACCGAACTGGCCGTGCCACGTGACCTGTCGAAAGTCTTCGAGAGCCAGGAACTGATCAAATGGCGCTCGTTCCGTGAAAGCGAAGATTCGCGCTACGTGTCGCTGGTGTTGCCGCATTTCCTGCTGCGCCTGCCGTACGGCCCGGACACCTCGCCGGTCGAAGGCATCAATTACGTTGAGGACGTCAACGGCAGCGACCACGGTAAATACTTGTGGGGCAACGCCGCCTGGGCCTTGTCGCAACGCATCACCGAAGCCTTCGCCAAGTACGGCTGGTGCGCGGCGATTCGCGGGGCCGAAGGCGGTGGCGCAGTCGAAGGTTTGCCAGCCCACACGTTCCGCACCACCTCCGGCGACTTGTCACTCAAGTGCCCGACTGAAGTGGCAATCACCGATCGCCGGGAAAAAGAGCTCAACGACCTCGGTTTCATCGCCTTGTGCCACAAGAAAAACAGCGACGTGGCGGTGTTTTTCGGCGGCCAGACCACCAACAAATCCAAGCTGTACAACACCAACGAGGCCAACGCCAACGCGCGGATTTCGGCGATGTTGCCTTACGTGCTCGCCGCCTCGCGTTTCGCGCACTACCTGAAGGTGATCATGCGCGACAAGGTCGGCAGCTTCATGACCCGTGACAACGTGCAGACCTACCTCAACAACTGGATCGCCGATTACGTGCTGATCAACGATAACGCGCCGCAAGAAATCAAGGCGCAGTACCCGTTGCGTGAAGCCCGTGTGGATGTGACTGAAGTCGCCGGCAAGCCGGGCGCCTACAAGGCCACGGTGTTCCTGCGGCCACACTTCCAGCTGGAAGAGCTGACCGCCTCGATCCGCCTGGTCGCCACCCTGCCGCCACCGGTAGCCGCCTGACCACTGACCCGTGGCGAGGAGGCTTGCTTCCTCGCCACGGGGCTCAATCGGTGGCTCGACTGATCGGCATGGGCGTTCACCCCACTTAATTGCGATAACCTTCAGGAGTTTCATGCGATGGATGCAATCATTCTCGACCTCGGCGGCGACATCAAAGGCGACAGCCTGCTTGAGGGCTATAAGGACAAGATCGAAGTCATGTCCTACAGCCACAACGTGGCCATGCAGGTGACCAACGATGTCAGCAACTCGGAACGGACTTCCGGCAAGCCACACATAGGTGAGTTCACGTTGACGAAGTTCGTCGACAGCTCGACTCCGTCTCTGAACGAATATTGCTGCGCCGGCAAACCGATTCCGGAAGCAAAGGTCATCATCGGTCGCAACGCGGCTGAAGGCAGCGGCCAACTGATGCCGTTCATCATCTACACCCTGACCAACGTGGTGCTGTCCAACGTAAGCGTCAGCGGCGGAACGGGTGGCAAACCGGTGGAAACCCTGTCCCTGAACTTCACCAAGATCAAATGGGAGCTGACTGCGCAAAAGGACGACGGAACCAAGGAAGGCACGGCCGCCTCGACCTGGGATCTGGCTGCCAACAAGCTCGTCAAGTAAGCGCACGCGTCGGCCATGGCTGGCAGCCGCTTCCTCCCGCCGCTGTTCGAGCGACTCGCCTCAAGCGAGGTCGACACGCTGCGCGTGTTCGACCTTCAAGGCCTGCTCGACTCGGTCCGCACGGAACTGCTGCGCCTGTTCAACACCCGACGCGGTCCACACGCGCTCACCTCACCGCCGAGCATTCTCGACTACGGCATCGCTGACTGGACCGCCCTGCAACAGCAACGCAGCGATGACCGTCGTCAGTTGGCGCGGGACGTGCGCGAGGCCATTACCCATTTTGAGCCGCGCCTGCGACTGGGCGAAGTTCAGGTCGAGCCAGTGCCCGGTCAACCGCAGCAACTGAGGATTCGGTTGGTCGGGGAGCTACGCAGTGGCCGTCAGCACTGGCCGGTGGCCTTTTTTATCGAGCGGGTCAGCGATGGCCTTGAGGTGCGTCATGAGCGACTCGATTGACCCGCAACTGCTCGACTATTACCAGAAGGAACTGACCTGGTTGCGCCATGCGGGAAGTATTTTCGCCGAACGTTACCCCAAGGTTGCCAGGCGCCTGGAGCTGTCTCCCGGGGAATGCCCCGACCCGCACGTCGAACGGCTGCTGGAGGGTTTTGCGCTTCTGGCGGCGCGCCTGCAACGGCGACTGGATGACGACTACGCCGAATTCAGCGATGCGCTTCTGGAACAACTGTATCCATTGGCGATGCGCCCCCTGCCATCTTGCGCCATCGTGCAATTCGAACCGGACCCCAGCAAAGGCAATCTGGACGACGGTTACCCGTTGCCCCGCGATACGCCATTGTTCGTCACCACCAGCAAAGGCGAAAGCATCCATTTTCGCACCACTGCGGCGGTTCGTTTGTGGCCATTGGAAATCAATGAAGCATTGATGTTGGGCAGCGAAGAAGCCCAGGCCCTGACGGGCGTCGCTCAGGCTCGTTCGGCGCTGCGTCTGGGCCTGCGTTGCCTGGGCGACAGTCAATGGTCAACGCTGGGCATCGAACAATTGCGTATCCACCTGAGCGCCTCGCCGGTGATCAACGCTTGTCTCTATGACCTGCTCGGTGCTCATGCCGTGAAGGTGCTGGCCGGCCCCATCGGCAGCGTGCCGAAGGGGCTTGAGGGGCTGCCACACATCGTCGGTTTTGCCAGCGATGAAGTGTTGCTACCAGACGAGGATGGCGTGCACCCTGGCATGCGCTTGTTAGCCGAATACTTTGCCTTCCCAGACAAATTCAACTTCTTTGATTTGCCTCTGGCCGGTGTCACCAGCGATCACCAGGCCCTGTATGTGTACATCGTCTTTGACCGTGCGCCGAGCAATCGAATGCACCTTCAGGCCAGCGATTTTGCACTGGGCTGCACGCCGGTGATCAACCTGTTTCCGCGAACCTCAGAGCCACTGCGTCCGGACGGCACCCGCAGCGAATACCGCCTGGTGGCCGACAGTCATCGGGAAAACAGCGTCGAGATCCATAGCATCCGGGCGATGCGGGCCAGCACCCGCCAGGGCGTACAGCGAGTACCGGCCTATTACGGCAGCCAGCACAGCGGAAACGATAAACAGTGTTACTGGCACGCCCGGCGCGTTAGCGGCATGACCCCGAATCGCCTCGGCACTGACCTGTTGCTGAGCCTGGTGGATACCCGACTCGACCCGCTGACGGACGCCATCGAATACAGCCTCACCGCCGAACTGCTCTGCACAAACCGACACCTGGCTCAGAGCCTTCCCGCCGGCACGCCGTTAGGCTTTGAGCGTCCGGGCCCGGTAGCCTGGGCGCGCCTGCGCAATCCTCCAAGCCCACAGAGTTTGCCGCGCCTGGACGGAGAATCGCGTTGGCGGCTGGTGTCGCAACTGAGCCTCAATCATTTGTCGCTGGTCGAAGGGCCACAGGCTCTGGATGCACTCAGGGAAATTCTGCAATTGCACAACCTGCGTGACGAGGCCAGCGCCTGGCGACAGATCGAAGGCTTGCGTGGCCTCGGTTGCGAACGGGTCATCGCCCATGTCGGCGAAGACGCCTGGCGCGGCTGGCGCAATGGACTTGAAGTGCGGTTACAGCTTGATCCGCAGCATTTCGTCGGCAGCAGCGCGGTGTTGTTTTCAGCGGTACTGGCGCAATTCTTTTCGCTCTATGCCACCGCCAACCGCTTTGTGCGCACGGTACTGGTTCAATCAGACAAGGAGGTCAAAGCATGGCAACCCCAAGCCGGCATGCCGCTGTCCCTCTGAGCCTGAGCCAACGACTGCGTCAGGAACCCCAGGCGTTCGAATTGTTGCAGGCGTTGTTGCTGCTGGAACGCGAACACCCGCAGGCCGAATCGCTGGGCAGCGGCACCGCCCCGCAAGCGGAAGCACTGCGTTTGCGGGGGCCGTTGACGCCACTATTCTCGGCCAGTGAAATCGAAAGCCTCACCCAGGAACCCGGCCAGCAGCCGGTCCTGAGCACACCGGTATTTGGCCTTGGTGGCCCCGACGGCCCCCTGCCCTACGCCTATCAGGAATGGCTGCAGCAACGGGCACGGGCCAAGGATCATGCCCCCGCCGAATTCCTTGACCTGTTCCAGCATCGACTGCTGAGCCTGCTGTACAAAGTGATGCGCAAACACCGGATCGCCGCAGGTTTCACCGCACCCGGAGTCTCCCCGGTGCAGGTGCAATTGCGGGCACTGACCGGACTGCTGCCCAAAGCGTTGCAGGAACGACAGGCCATCCCCGATTGCGCCGTGCTGGCGTGCACCGCCCTGTTTACTGATGGACGCCGCTCCCTTGCCGGATTTGCCGCGATCATACGTGAGCAGTTCGAACTACCCGTAGAGCTCAGTGCCTTTCAAGGTGCCTGGCGCGAGATCCCGCCCGCCAGTCGCAGCCGCTTGCAACCGGGTGGGCGCAATCTGCAATTGGGCGTCAGCGCAGTGGCCGGCACTCGGGTCTGGGATGAACACGCAGGTTATCGCCTGACCCTCGGCCCGCTGACGTCAGCCCAGGCCGCGCGGTTTCTGCCCGATGGCGAATCTCATGCTGCGCTCGCCAGCCTCAGCGCCCTGTATTTCGGTCCGGATCTGGATTGCACGCTGGTGCTGCTGGTACGTGGCGCCGGCCCAATGAAACTTGGACGTCAAGCGCCTCCAGTGCTCAGTTGGAATGGCGGTCTGCAACGTCAGGCCAGCCTTGCCGTGCAACGGATCACCATCGGCCTTCGTCAGCCGGAGATCACCTGAACATGGAACTGGCCAGCCTGATCGGACGCCTCAACCCGGACAACCGCCGCGCCCTCGAACGAGCCGCGCAACGCTGTCTGCAACGGGGCCATCACTACGTCGAAATTGAGCACTTGCTGCTGGAACTGCTGGACATCGAGGGTGGTGACTTCGCTTATCTGCTGCCGCGTTTCGGCCTCGAGCGTGATGCCTTGACGGCGGAAATCAACAAGGCGCTGGACCTGTTCAAATCCGGCAGCACACGCACCCCGGCATTGTCGTCGCACACCACCGGCCTGCTCGAAGATGCGGTAGTGCAAGCCAGCGTGCTAGGGCTGGACAGCATTCGCTCGGGCTTACTGCTACTGGCATTGATCGACCGCGACGAGCGCCGCAGCCTGCTGCTCAACAGTGCTTCCTCACTGTTGAAAATCCCTCGCGAGGCGCTGCGCAACAATCTGCTGGAATGGACCGAAAGCTCTCGGGAACACGTGGGGGCGGTACGTTCTCCAGGGGCTGGCAACCCGGGGCCAAAACACGATGGCGTACTGGACCAGTACACCCAGGACCTTACCGCCGACGCTCATGCCGGGCGAATAGACCCCATCGTCGGCCGCGATGGCGAGATCCGCCAATGCATCGACATCCTCCTGCGCCGCCGACAGAACAACCCGATTCTTGTTGGTGCACCGGGCGTGGGCAAAACTGCGGTGGTCGAAGGCCTGGCCCTGCGCATTGCCGCCGGGGACGTGCCGCCGTCGTTGCAGGAAGTCAGTTTGCGGGTGCTTGACCTTGGTCTGTTGCAGGCCGGCGCCGGGGTCAAAGGTGAGTTCGAGCAACGCCTCAAAGGCGTGATCGACGCGGTGCGCAGCGCCGAGAAACCGATCATTTTGTTCATCGACGAAGCCCACACACTGATTGGCGCTGGCGGTGCCGAAGGCGGCAGCGACGCCGCCAACCTTCTCAAACCGGCGCTCGCCCGAGGCGAACTGCGCACCCTCGCCGCGACCACCTGGCTTGAGTATAAAAAATACTTCGAGAAGGACCCGGCCCTTGCCCGGCGTTTTCAACTGGTACAAGTCGAAGAACCGGACGAAACCACCGCCGTGGAAATGCTCCGTGGTGTCGCTGCCAAACTCGAACAACACCACGGTGTGCAGGTGCTGGACGCTGCGATTCACGAAGCGGTGAAACTGTCCCACCGCTACATCTCCGGACGCCAGTTACCGGACAAGGCAATCAGCGTGCTCGACACCGCGTGCGCCCGTGTCGCCCTCGGCCAGCACGACGTGCCACCGCCACTGGAAAGCCTGCGCCACCGCCAAAACAGCCTCAAAGATGAAGTCGAACGCCTACGCCGCGAACAGGCGACCGGACTCGATCATCGTGAGCGCATCACCCTGCTGGAAAGCGAATCGACCGGCAATGTGCAGGCCATTCGCGAACTGGAAACCCGCTGGAACGAAGAGCGAGTCGCCGTGCGCGAGTTGCTGGAAACCCGCAGCGAGTTGCTGGCCTTGAGCGAGCGCGCCGACAGCGACAAACCGGACGAAGCCATCGACAGCCGTATCGATCACCTGGCTGCAGAACTGGTACGACTGGAAGCAGGACTCGATGCCATTCGCCAGGACGACCCGCTGGTGCCGGAACAGGTCGATACCAAAACCGTCGCCGCCGTCATCGCCGGCTGGACCGGCATCCCGGTCGGAAAAATGCTCGCTGACGAAGCCCACGCCGTACGCACCCTCGGCCAGCGCATGGGTTTGCGCGTCATGGGCCAGAGCATTGCGCTGGGCACCATCGCCCAGCGTCTGCAGGCCTACCGTGCCGGCCTTACCGACCCGCAAAAACCGGTCGGCGTGTTCCTGCTGGTCGGCCCCACCGGTGTCGGCAAAACCGAAACCGCTTACGCGCTAGCCGATGCGCTGTATGGCGGCGAACGTAACCTGATCAGCATCAACCTTTCGGAATACCAGGAAGCCCACACCGTCAGCCAACTCAAAGGTGCCCCGCCCGGCTATGTTGGTTATGGCAGCGGCGGCGTGCTCACCGAAGCGGTGCGGCGTAAACCTTATTCGGTGGTGCTGCTCGACGAAATTGAAAAGGCCCACCCGGATGTGCTCGAAGCCTTCTACAACGTCTTCGACAAAGGCGTCATGGAGGACGGCACCGGGTTGGTGGTGGACTTCAAAAACACTGTGATGCTCGCCACCAGTAACGTCGGTGCTGAATTGTTGCTCGACACACCCGTGGCGCAACTGGGCACCGACGCCTTCAACGAAGCGTTGCACAAAGTGCTGCTGCAAGCATTTCGCCCGGCGTTTCTGGCGCGGATGACGGTGGTGGCGTATCGGCCACTGGATGAGGCAACACTGGAAGGGATTGTGTTGGCGAAGCTGGAGAAACTGCGTGGCCGATACAAAGCCGCGACTGGAAAACAGTTCGAATTTGATGCCGGGATTGTCCAGGCAGTGTTGGCCAAGTGCAGTGCGGCGGGTGCGAGGGATGTTGAAAATGTGTTGATGACGCAGGTGACGGGGAAGTTGGCGGAGTGGGTGCTTGAGTAAATGATTATTCAGGTGCCGTCAGGCACCCTCAAAGGAGTTTCAGGATCATGGCAGTTATCGTGTTGCACAATTCGGATGATCAAGGTGGCCGTGCTCCGGCGCTGTTTGCGGGTACCGGGGCCGTTCTGATCAATGTTCTGTTCGTTGGTAGCCGGATATCACCAGCCACACTCCATCACATACGCACCGTGACCATGACCTACCCTGGTCCCAACCTGGTGTTCTGGATGGGGCATGGAAATGCGGGAATAAAAGTTCCTCTGAGAGCTGGCCACCCCATGACGACTCCTCCCGCCCAATGCGTGCATTCACAAGATTTGATAGATGCTTTAAGCATGTTGAATCCCGAAAGAATCTACTTCATGACATGCAGGGCGCTGCGTTGGGTCGAACGTGAATATCAGCGGTTTTATGCCTCCATGTCCTTCCTCCCTCGTCGGGTCACAATATTCGCTGCCAGGGTCAATCTGCTGGGCGGAGCATTGAAGCCAACAATAACCGCCATCTTGTCAGGCGTGGCGAACCCGCCAGGAGCATTTGGCGTTGGCCACCTGTTTGAGTCACTCGACGTGTATGGCGAATCATTCATTGAGTGGCAACAACGCTCCAATCCCCAGACCAGTCCAGGTGGCTATAACGAGTCACCCATTTAATCAACCCGATCCAACCCGGATACGACTGCACTCGCCGCCGAGTGTCGCCAGTGAAAAACTCCGCGGCATGGACAGCAATTAATTCATGGAGGTCAAACGTATGCCTATGAAATTTGACGATGCCCAATTGAGAGTCGACGTTGACGAGGATATATCGGCGATAGGTCAAAGTTTTAGTCAGGCGTTGACCAACGGAATTGTATTCACCATCAAGTCCCCCAACGGCAAGATGATTCAATTCAAGTCCAGAACCATGAAATGGCTGGAAGGCCCTCAAGTAGATAACTATGTCACCGACATCGAAGGCTATTTCAAACCTGACGCACTCGACTGGGATGTTGACGTAGTACCGAGAGAAGCCAGCGACAAAAAAAACCCCTACTACGACGAAGGAGGTGCCTGCTCAAGAACGGCCACCACAACCAAAATTGCCGACCAGCCCGGCGTTGCACACACTCAAAACTTCCTGTTTGAAGTAGGTAAAAACTTTGACGAGATGGGAAGCCATGGCACCAAAGATAAATTCAGGGCCATCAGTATTATTTTTTTTAATAACCAGGTCACCCACAAGGTCGATTGGAGTCGAACGGGAAAAGGCGATGACAGTTATTACAAAGTAGCAGTGACCGCAATCCAAGAGTTCCCCGGCCACTTAAAAACCATCCTGATCTCAAAGGGATACGACGTCACAGGCCTCTAGATAATTAATATCGAAGACACTTTGCTGGCGGTGCCGGTTATCCAAGTAATTGATCACTGCTGAGGCGTTCAATGCCACGCACCACCGACAGCAACACCACCCTCTCCCTCACCGCCACCTCGCTGTCGGCGCTTTATCCTGAGTCGCTGTCCGGCGAAGAAGCGCTCAACTCGCTCGGCTCGCAAACCCTCAACGGCCTCAACGACGGTTCCGCCCTGCCCCTGGCTTCTGCGGTCGCCACACATGTCACCACCACCCTGCACAACGACGCACAAAGTCGCGCGTTCGACGCACTGGTCGCCGAAATACGCCAACTCCCCGCCGACGCCACCGCAGAGCGTTATCAGCTTGTACTGCGGCCATGGCTCTGGTGGCTTACGCTGGCCAGCAACAACCGCGTGTTCCAGAACCTCAGCACCTCAGACATCGTCACCACGATTTTCAAGGCTCACGGTTTCACCGACTTCGCGCTGAAACTCACCGGCAGTTACACCCCTCGCGAGTACTGCATGCAGTACGGCGAAACGGATTTCGCCTTCGTTTCGCGGTTGCTGGAAGAAGAAGGGATCTTCTGGTTTTTCACCCACGAAGAAGGCAAGCACACGCTGGTGTTGGGGGACAGCAACGATGCCTTCGCGCAGATCCCCAACGGACCGAAGATCAACTACCTCGGCCAGCAAATGGGCGAGCGCGAACTGCACGGCATTCGCTCCGGCCAGGTGTGCATGCAAGCCGTAGCCGGCTTTTTTCGTGCAACAGATTACGAGTTCACGACGCCGACCACGTCGCTCTACAGCCAGGCCGAAGCCGTCGCCGGGCCGCGCTCGATGTACGAGCACCCCGGCAGCTACAACGCCAAGGCTCGGGGTGATACGTTGACCAAGCAGCGAGTCGACGGGCTGCGCAGCCAGGAGAAACGTTTTGTCGGCGAGAGTGACTGTCGCTGGCTGGTGCCAGGGCACTGGTTCACCCTCGCCGGCCATGATGACTCGACGCTGAATATCGATTGGGTAGTGACGGCGGTCACTCATGAAGCCAGTCACGAAAACTACCAGAATCGCTTCGAAGCGATCCCCAAGGCCACACCGTTCCGCCCGCAACGCACGACACCCAAACCCCGCATGCACCCTCAGACCGCCCTCGTCGTCGGCAAGGCCGGTGAAGAAATCTGGACCGATCAATATGGCCGCATCAAGTTGCAATTCCCCTGGGATCGCGACGGCAAGAACGATGAAACCAGTTCGTGCTGGGTTCGGGTCGTGCTGCCCTGGAGTGGCAAGGGTTTCGGCATGCAGTTCGTCCCGCGTATCGGCCAGGAAGTGATCGTGACGTTTATCGATGGCGATCCGGATCGGCCGCTGGTGACCGGTTGCGTCTACAACGGTGACAACGCCCTACCCTATGCCTTGCCGGCGAATCAGACCCAGTCCGGGATCAAGACTCAATCATCCAAGGGCGGCGGCGGTTTCAACGAATTGCGCTTTGAGGACAAGAAAGACGCCGAAGAGGTGTTCTTGCAGGCGCAAAAGGATTTCAAGATCAATGTGCTCAACGACACCACCGCCACGGTCGGCCATGACGAAACCCTGACGGTGCAGAACGCTCGCACACGCACGGTAAAGGACGGTGACGAAACCGTGACGTTGGAGAAAGGCAAACGCAGCGTGACGATCCAGACCGGCAGCGACACGCTCGACGTGAAGGACAGCCGCACGGTGAAGGTCGGCGCCGACCAGACGCACAGCACCGGCGGCAACTACGAGCACCAGGTCACGGGCAATTACAGCCTGATGGTCGACGGCAATCTGACCATCAAAGTGACCGGCACCCTGACCCTGGAAAGTGGCGGCACTTTTTCGATGAAGAGTGGCGCGGACTTCGCGGCTGAAGCCAGTACATCCGTCACGCACAAAGCCGGCACTGCACTGACCAATCAGGCCGGGACGTCACTGACCAACAAGGCCGGCACCACGCTGACCAACGATGCGGGGGTCAGTCTGATGAACAAGGGCGGGGCCGAGCAGACTGTGGACGGCGGTGGCATGCTGACCCTCAAGGGCGGGCTGGTGAAAGTCAACTGAGGAGACGGATGACGATGACATCCAGCAAAGTGGACTTGCAGCGTGGTGACAGCCACATGGACGGACGCCTGATCGATGATCGACTGGAGGGCCCGCTGCACATCAAGGAAAATGGTCGGCCACAGGCTGATCTGAATTACAGCCAGGGTGAACTCCAAGGCCCCAGCGTGCTGTATCACCCCAACGGCAAGGTATCGGCGCAGTTGCCTTATGTGCAGGATAAATTGCAGGGCATTGCCAGTTTTTATGCGCCTGAAGGCTGGCTGCAGCGCAAGGCCAGCTACCGCCGGGGTTTGTTGCAGGGTGAGGCGACTAATTATTTCCCCGATGGGCAGATCGCCGAGTCGGAGTTTTACCGCGATGGTGTACGCGAGGGGCGTTATCAGCGCTTTCATCCCAATGGTAAACCAGCGGTTGATGCGCGTTACCTCAATGGGCAACTGGTTGAACCGGAGCAGGGTTTTGCCAGTGACGGGCGACCGCTGGATGCCGAGGGCAAACCGATTTCGCGGATGCGCTGGTGGTTTCGACGCTGGACGGATCCGGAGCAGGCGTAGCTGACTCAGGGAATGAGCATCTGCATCTGCCCCGGCATGACGATTTTGATCACCCCTGCCCAGTTGCACATCAAGGTGCTGTTGGCGTCGAGCGCCGGCATATTGCCCAGCAGGACGGTTGGCGCACCGCCGGGGATCCACGGGCTGGCGGTGGCCGGGATGCAGGGCATTGGCGTCAGCACCCCAAGTGCCGCCGCAGTGGCCGCCGCGACCATCGGGTTGGCCAGGCTCGTGCACATGCCAAACGGCATGACATTCACCAACGGGATGTGGTCCATGATATTCGCCGCTGGCAGGCCAGCGGTCAGGGTGCGATTTACCGGCAACACATTGAGCACGGCGGGTGCCGCGCCGAAACTGCATTGCAGGGTTGCGGTGGCACAGACTTGCGGACAGCCCATTTCAACGCTCCTTCCTGGAAGCACCGTACCCCCTGAACCATAGCCCGCCGTCCCTGTTCCCGCACATCAGGAACGCTGATTATCCTGCAACACGCTAACCTATAAGACCGTGCCGCACTTGTGGCTCCCCCGGCGCACCATTAGATTAGCCAATGATGTCTGGCCTCCAAAATAAGCAGAAGGGATAAGCATGGCGCTTACTGACCAGTCCACCCGTATCCGCTCTGGCGAAGAACTCGATGCCAGCCTGATCGATCCGTATCTCAAGGCGCACATTCCGGGCCTCAGTGGTTTGCCACAGATCAGCCAGTTTCCGGGCGGCGCGTCGAACCTCACTTACTTGCTGGAATACCCGGAACAGGAATTCGTCCTGCGCCGGCCGCCGTTTGGCCACAAAGCCAAATCCGCTCACGACATGGGCCGCGAATTTCGCATCCTCAATCAACTGCGCGATGGCTTCCCGTACTGCCCCAAGGCTTACGTGCACTGCACCGACGAATCGGTGATCGGCGCCGAGTTCTATGTGATGGAACGGGTCAACGGGATCATCCTGCGCTCCGAACTGCCACCGGAACTGGGCCTGGATTCGGCGAAAACCGAAGCCTTGTGCAAAAGCTTCATCGACAAGTTCGTTGAACTGCACCGCGTTGACTACAACGCCTACGGCCTGGGTGACCTTGGCAAACCCGAAGGGTATGTCGCACGGCAAATCAAAGGCTGGAGCGACCGCTACGAGAAAGCCCTGACGCCAGATGCTCCACAGTGGGAAACGGTCAAAGCCTGGCTCAACGACAAGATGCCGGCCGATCACCCGACTTCAAGCATCGTCCACAACGACTATCGCTTCGACAACGTGATCCTCGACCCGCAAAACCCGATGCAAATCATCGGTGTGCTCGACTGGGAACTCACAACCCTGGGCGACCCGCTGATGGATCTGGGCAACACCCTCGCCTACTGGATTCAGGCTGACGACCCGGCACCGGTGCAACTGATGCGCCGCCAACCGAGTCACGCACCGGGCATGCTGACCCGCCGTGAATTCGTCGACTACTACGCTGAGCGCGCAGGCATTCAGATTGATAATTTCGACTTCTACTACACCTATGGCCTGTTCCGCCTGGCCGGCATCGTGCAGCAGATCTACTACCGTTTCTTCCATGGTCAGACCCAGGACAAACGCTTCTCGCAGTTCATTCACATGAACAAACTGCTGGAGCAAATGAGCCTGCAAGTCATCCAGAAATCCAGCCTTTGATTACGCTCCTGGCCCAATAACAAGACTTTTCATAAGAGAATCCCATGTCCAAGACTCAGTTGTTCGACCTCGACGGCAAGATCGCTTTCGTCTCCGGCGCCAGCCGCGGTATCGGTGAAGCCATCGCCAAGCTCCTGGCCCAGCAAGGCGCCCACGTCATCGTCTCGAGCCGCAAGCTCGACGGTTGCCAGCACGTCGCCGACGCGATCATCGCCGCCGGCGGCAAAGCCACCGCCGTGGCTTGCCATATTGGTGAGATGGAGCAGATCAGCCAGGTCTTCGCCGGCATCAAGGAACAGTTTGGCCGCCTCGACATTCTGGTCAACAATGCGGCAACCAACCCACAGTTCTGCAACGTCCTGGACACCGACCTCAGCGCCTTCCAAAAAACCGTCGACGTCAACATCCGCGGCTACTTCTTCATGTCGGTGGAAGCCGGCAAGCTGATGCGCGAAAACGGTGGCGGCAGCATCATCAACGTCGCCTCGATCAACGGCGTTTCGCCCGGCATCTTCCAGGGCATCTACTCGGTGACCAAGGCGGCCGTGATCAACATGACCAAAGTGTTCGCCAAGGAATGCGCGCAATTCGGCATCCGCTGCAATGCCCTGCTGCCAGGCCTGACCGACACCAAGTTCGCTTCGGCACTGGTCAAGAACGATGCGATCCTGAAAACCGCACTGGCACAAATTCCACTCAAGCGTGTGGCGGACCCAAGCGAGATGGCCGGTGCCGTGTTGTACCTGGCGAGCGATGCGTCGAGCTACACCACTGGGGTTTCGCTGAATGTGGACGGCGGGTTCCTGTCCTGATTCGATTCGCCGGATGAGAAAAAGGCAGCCTTGGGGCTGCCTTTTTCATGGATGTTTTTCAGCTCATCATGGGTGTCCGAAGCGCCCTGGGCTATTGGGTTATGCAGCGGGTGGTGGTGGTGACCCGAGTCACTTCACCCTCTCCTTTCGCGTCCCCCATCACATCGGTCTTGTCCAGGGTTTCGCAGGTGCGTTCTACAGGTGGCAAAGGAGGTGGTGGAGGTGGCGGACTGGAGCAACCACTGAGGATCGCTACGCAGAAAGCGAGCGACAGCGGCGAAAAAGCACGTTTTCCAAGACTGTTCATAAGCTGACCCGCGGTAAGTAATCGAGACTTTCCGCGACACGACAAGAACACCGCGAAGCCGCGGACCGGTCACAGAAAATTTTACCCTCGCATTTCTTATAGTCCACTCACCGGCCAATGCCAGCAAATTAGGCACTTAGCCTCATTTTTACCGCAAAAAACGACAGTTTCTAAGCATTCTCGCCGGGTTGATGCAAACCATTGCTCTCCAACTCATAACGCAGCTCTTCAATCAACAACGCCACCGCTTGCGGCGAACTGAGGTTCGTGACCTTCAACCCGCTGACCACCAGATCGACCTGCCCCGACGCTGGGTGATACAGCTTGACCGTCACCGAGTTGTCGCCTGACACACTGCATTCGCAGGCTCGGGGAGAAAAGTGCCGCTCCAGTTGATCGCGCAATTGCGTCAGATAAATCATCAAGATTCACCTGCTGGCTGACGGGCACGTTTATCGACTGAAACGCTGTTGAAAGGGCGAAACATGGGACGGTTCCTTAAGCGGTTACGCAGTGGATGCGACAACGGCTGAAAATCCGTTTCGCACCCTGACAGCCTAAGAAAGAGAGGCATGCGCCAATACATGAATTTGCACTGTCTCCACTAGTGCATTTGCACTCTAGCGCTGGCCCTTGGGCCGCCACTCAATGGAAAACAAACCGCGCTGGCGTGCCCAGACAATCGCCTCGCTGCGACTGTGAACATTCAGCTTGGAATACACCGTCGCGACGTGATTGCGCACCGTGTTGGGTGCCAGCTTCAACCGTGCAGCGATTTCCTTGTCAGCCAGCCCTTCGCAGATCAGGCCAAGTACATCGCGCTCCCGGGCCGTCAGATCGGTGAAAGACGCGCCAGGGACCTGGGGTGAGTTGACGTTTTTCACGTTTGCCAGTTTTTCAATCAGCGTGCGGCTGAACCAGGAGGCGTCTTTCATCACCTCCTCGATCGCCGTGACCAGTTCAAGTTCCGTGCGTTTACGCTCAGTGATGTTCATCAATACCAGCAGGTAGCAAGGACTGCCCTGAATGTTCACGGTGTCGGCCGAGACCGCGCAATCAATCAGCCCCGCATCTTTCTTGCGGATTTTCACGTCGACCCGGTCCAGACTCCCTGCGTTCTCAAGCGTCGAAAACAAGCGTGTGCCAATGCCCGAGTCGTCGAAGAACTCAAGTTGCTCCACGGTCTTGCCGAGCACTTCTTCGCGGGGATAGGCGAAGGTCACATAAAACGCTTCGTTGGCGTCGAGCACTCGCTGATCCTCGGCGCTGCACACCAACGTCGGCACGGGCGTCAGGCGAAAAGCCTTGGCGAAACGTTCCTCGCTCTGGCGCAAGGCAGTTTCGGCCTTGTGCCGAGGCTCCATGTCGACGAACGAAAACAGCATGCAGGCTTCTTCGTTCAACTCCAGCGGCTGCCCGGCGACGATCACCTGCTTGCTGCCGCCGTCAGGCAATCGCAACTGGGCCTGCATTTGCGGAATCGTGGCTTGGTCACGCAAACGCTCAATCGCTAGGTTTCGGTTTTCCGCGCCCTCCAGCACATCCAATTCATAGGCCGACGCGCCGATGACCTGATCGCGGGCAAAACCGGTCATATCCAAAAAGCCGCTGTTGACCTTGATGTAACGCAAATCGCTGAGGCGACAGATCACGGCCGGAGCCGGGTTGGCATTGAACGTTTTTTCGAAACGCCGCTCGGCGCCGGCCCACTCGGTGACGTCGTTGATGATCAACACCAGCGATTGCGGTTCACCGGCGCTGTCGGCCAGCACCATGCTGCGCACGTTGTGCACCCAGGTGCGTTCTTCATCGTCGGACGGCGTTACTTCCACCAGCACATCGCTGAAGGTTTCACCCCGGGCGACACGGTTGATCGGGTAGTTTTCCTTCGGCACCGGGTGATTGTTGCGATAGCGCAAGATGAAGCGTTTGGCGTACTCACGGGCATTGGCACCCAGTTCGCTGATCTGCCCGATACCGTGCATGGCCAGCGCAGCGTCATTGGCCCAGAGAAGGCTCTGGTCGAGTTCCAGCAGAATGACGCCATCGGTCAATCCGGCGATGATTTGCTGCAACTGGCGACGATTGGTTTCAGTGCTCAGGACGTCCTGGCTCATCGGATCTCCACACGTTCAGCGGCGCTTTGTGAAGATTACGACCGCACAGGGCTGGGATCGTGCGAAGAACCTGTGTACGGCCATAGCTTCGGTCCAGGCCAGCGCGGCGCACTTTGCAGCACTGAAATCACAGACATGACGCCAGACGATCAAGTGGCGTGCGCTGTGTTTTCTCAGCGCACGTCAGGCGTTTCAGGCCGCCAATTCCCCCTTGGCAATCGCCGCCGAGGCCGCCAGCATCGCCCGCAGCAACACCGCACACCCGGCCGCCAGATCGTCCGGCGCGGCGTTTTCGATTTCGTTGTGGCTGATGCCGCCTTCGCACGGTACGAAGATCATGCCGGCCGGGCCCAGTTCGGCGAGGAAGATCGCGTCGTGCCCTGCCCCGCTGACGATGTCCATGTGCGACAAGCCCAACCCTTGCGCCGCGCCGCGTACCGCTTCGACGCAGCCCTTGTCGAAGTACAGCGGCGGGAAGTCGGCGGTCGGGGTGAGTTCGAAGGTCAGGCCGTGTGCCTTGCAAGTGCTTTCGATCACCTCGCGAACTTCGGCGATCATCGAGTCCAGGCGTGCCGGTTCCAGATGGCGGAAGTCGAGGGTCATGCGCACTTCGCCGGGGATGACGTTGCGTGAGCCGGGATAGGCTTGCAGGCAGCCGACGGTGCCGCAGGCGTGAGGTTGATGGCTGAGGGCGGCGCGGTTGAGTGCGCCGACGATCACCGCGGCGCCGACCAGGGCGTCCTTGCGCAAGTGCATCGGCGTCGGGCCGGCGTGGGCTTCGACGCCACGCAGTTTGAGGTCGAACCATTTCTGGCCGAGCGCGCCCATCACCACACCGATGGTTTTGTGTTCGTCTTCAAGGATCGGGCCTTGCTCGATGTGGGCTTCAAAATAGGCGCCCACCGCGTGGCCACTGACCTTACGCGGGCCTGCGTAACCGATAGCGTTCAGCGCTTCGCCGACGGTGATGCCTTCGGCGTCGACTTTGGCCAGGGTTTCTTCGAGGGTGAATTTTTCGGCGAAGACGCCAGAACCCATCATGCAGGGCGCGAAGCGCGAACCTTCTTCGTTGGTCCAGACCACCACTTCCAGCGGCGCTTCGGTTTCAATCTTCAGGTCATTGAGGGTGCGCAGCACTTCGACGCCGGCCAGGACGCCGAAGCAGCCATCGAACTTGCCGCCGGTAGGCTGGGTGTCGATATGGCTGCCGGTCATGACCGGTGGCAGGTTCGGATTGCGCCCCGGACGGCGGGCGAAGATGTTACCCACGGCATCGATGCTGACGGTGCAGCCGGCGTCTTCACACCAGTTGACGAAGATGTCCCGGGCCTGACGGTCGAGGTCAGTCAGGGCCAGGCGACAGACGCCGCCCTTGACCGTGGCGCCGAGTTTGGCGAGCTCCATGAGTGAGGCCCACAAGCGGTCGCGGTTGATGTGCTGATGGGTGGATTGCAGAACGTCTACGGCAGCGTTCATGGTGATCTCCTCAGGCAGTTGTTATAGGTTTCTTCAGACGTTTCATTGGTGTCGGTGAGGCCGTCTTCGCGGGCAAGCCCGCTCCCACATTTGGAATGCATTCCCCTGTGGGAGCGGGCTTGCCCGCGAAGAGGCCATCCGTCACACCGCAGATTTCGCTACGGACGGGTCAGGCCGAAACGAGCACAACCCGTAATAAATCAACCCGCCCAGCGCCGACCCGGTGAACCAGCCGTAGCTGTAAAACCAGCTGAACGCATCGCTGCCCAACGACAGCAGCGTCAACGCCACCGGCACACCGAAGGCGATAAACCCGAACCAGTTCCAGGCCGGATACACGTCATCGCGATAGAGCCCGGCCAGGTCCAGTTGCTGTTTCTTGATCAGGAAATAGTCCACCACCATGATCCCGGCGATCGGCCCGAGCAGGCTGGAATAACCGAGCAACCAGTTGGAGTAAACGGTTTCCAGGCTGAGGTCCGAGACGATCAAGCCGAGTTTTTTCAGCAGTTCATGGGCCATCAGCGCCAGCCCCACCAGGCCGGTCAGCAGCACCGCCGTGGTGCGATTGATCAGTTTGGGCGCGATGTTCTGGAAGTCATTGGTGGGCGAAACGATGTTGGCGGCGGTGTTGGTGGACAGCGTGGCGATGATGATCAGCGCCATGGCGATCGCCACCCAGAACGGGCTCTGGATATGGCCGATCAACGTGACCGGGTCGGAAACCGTCACACCGACCAGTTTCACCGACGCCGCGGTCATGACCACGCCAAGGGAGGCGAACAGGAACATGGTCAGCGGCAGGCCGATGATCTGCCCGACAATCTGGTCCTTCTGGCTTTTCGCATAGCGGCTGAAGTCAGGAATGTTCAGCGACAGCGTGGCCCAGAATCCGACCATGGCGGTCAGCCCGGCGGCGAAGTAACTGGCCACGCCAGCGCCTTCAGGACGCTTGGCCGGAATCGCCAGCAATTCGGTCATTGAGACATTCGGCATCGCCCACACCAGCAACCCCACGCCCACCGCGACCAGCAGCGGCGCAGACAGTGTTTCCAGCCACTTGATCGACTCGGCGCCACGGATCACGACCCACAGGTTCAACGCCCAGAACACCATGAAGCCGATGACCTCGCCGGTGCCACCCAACGACTTCCAGCCCTCGAACACCGAACCGAGGAACAGGTGAATCGCCAGGCCGCCGAACATCGTCTGGATACCAAACCAGCCGCACGCCACCACGGCACGGATCAGACAGGGAATGTTGGAACCGAGGACGCCAAAGGACGAACGCAGCAGCACCGGAAACGGAATGCCGTACTTGGTGCCGGCAAAGGCGTTCAGGGTCAGGGGAATCAACACGATGATGTTGGCAAACAGAATCGCCAACAGCGCTTCACCGACGCTCAGGCCGAAGTAGGCAGTCAGCACACCGCCAAGGGTGTAAGTGGGCACACAAATCGCCATGCCGACCCACAACGCGGTGATGTGCCATTTGTTCCAGGTTCGTTCGGCCACCTTGGTCGGGGCGATGTCGTGGTTATAACGGAGACTGTCGAGGACGTCACTGCCGGCTTCGAGCTCGTACAAGCCGTCGCGCTCGGTCACTTGCGATCTGATCTGTTGCATGGCCGCTCCACTGTTCTTTGAATTATTTTTTTGCTCATCAAGGGCGGATGGCATCAATAAGCATGCCGAACGTCCCCGATTGCGCATCGGGCAGTTCCATAAAACCTTGCAACCAACTGATGTTTATCAGTTTTATTTATATACCCGCTGAGTCCTCGGTGACTTGCCCGTTCACTCAGGCCGAATGCCAGGCAAGTTGTCCGAAACATCAGGCCTCAAACGGGTGCACCGCTTTTTTTTCAATCGAGGCGCATCAATCATAGACCCTGTTCAAACAGTTGATTTCACATAGAAAATCTTGACCATTTTCCCATCCTGTCAAGTGCGTCAAATTGGTGAGCAGCCTCACCATTTTGGTGATTTGCACATTTAATCTTTATTAATCAACTGGTTAAACTGGCTATAAGCTTATAAAAAATATTCTTGCTGAATTCATAAACTCAGACTAGCTTCAATTCTTGACAGCGTTGACAGGAATACACCTGTTGACGCCGATTTATATAAAACAGTTAGAACCGGCCCAAGCCGGTCATTGCCTGCGAGGAACTCGGAATGTCTCTGTTGATCCGTGGCGCCACCGTTATTACCCATGATGAAAGTTATCGCGCCGACGTCTATTGCGCCGACGGCGTGATTAAAGCCATCGGCGACAATCTTGACGTTCCGGCGGGTGCCGAAGTGCTCGACGGCAGCGGCCAGTACTTGATGCCCGGCGGCATCGATCCGCACACGCACATGCAACTGCCCTTCATGGGTACCGTGGCCAGTGAAGACTTTTTCAGTGGCACGGCGGCAGGACTGGCCGGTGGCACCACGTCGATCATTGACTTCGTGATTCCCAATCCGCAGCAATCGCTGATGGAGGCGTTTCACCAGTGGCGCGGCTGGGCTGAAAAGTCAGCGTCGGATTACGGTTTCCATGTGGCGATCACCTGGTGGAGCGAACAGGTGCGCGAGGACATGGCTGAGCTGGTTAACCATCATGGCGTCAACAGCTTCAAGCATTTCATGGCATACAAGAATGCGATCATGGCCGCCGACGATACGCTGGTGGCGAGTTTCGAACGTTGCCTGGAACTCGGCGCGGTGCCCACCGTGCATGCCGAAAACGGCGAGCTGGTTTATCACCTGCAACGCAAGTTGATGGCCCAGGGCATCACCGGCCCTGAAGCACACCCCCTGTCACGGCCTTCGCAGGTTGAAGGTGAAGCGGCCAGCCGGGCGATCCGTATCGCCGAGACCCTGGGCACGCCGCTGTACCTGGTGCATGTCTCGACCAAAGAAGCCCTCGACGAAATCACCTACGCCCGCAGCAAAGGCCAGCAAGTCTACGGCGAAGTGCTCGCCGGGCATCTGTTGCTGGACGACAGCGTCTATCAACACCCGGATTGGCAAACCGCCGCCGGTTACGTGATGAGTCCCCCCTTCCGTCCTCGCGGTCATCAAGAGGCTCTGTGGCACGGCCTGCAATCGGGCAACCTGCACACCACCGCGACCGACCACTGCTGCTTCTGCGCTGAGCAAAAAGCCGCCGGGCGCGACGACTTCAGCAAAATCCCCAACGGCACCGCCGGCATCGAAGACCGCATGGCCGTGCTCTGGGATGAAGGGGTGAACACCGGACGTCTGTCGATGCAGCATTTCGTCGCGCTGACCTCCACCAATACCGCGAAGATCTTCAACCTCTACCCACGCAAAGGCGCGATTCGGGTCGGCGCGGATGCGGACCTGGTGCTGTGGGACCCGCAAGGTACGCGGACGATTTCAGCCAAGACGCACCACCAGCAGGTCGACTTCAACATCTTCGAAGGCAAGACCGTGCGCGGTGTGCCGAGCCACACCATCAGCCAGGGCCGTGTGGTCTGGGCCGATGGCGATTTGCGCG
The DNA here is from genome assembly GCF_003148705.1 of Pseudomonas sp. OV226. Lineage (NCBI taxonomy): Bacteria > Pseudomonadati > Pseudomonadota > Gammaproteobacteria > Pseudomonadales > Pseudomonadaceae > Pseudomonas > Pseudomonas sp. OV226. The sequence continues at coordinate 60,064 of NZ_QGGS01000007.1, forward strand.
CCGAGCGCGGTGCGGGGCGGTATGTCGAACGGCCGGCGTATCCGGCGGTGTTTGAATTGCTGAGCAAGCGGGCTGAGTTGAATAAGCCAGCTGCTGTGAAACGCTGAGAGCGGCCTTCGGCCTATCGCGGGCAAGCCCGACTCCTACAAGGGTACGCATTTCAACTGTGGGAGCGGGCTTGCCCGCGATGGCGTCAGCCCTGACAACACAAAAACAATGCCCACCAGAGGCAGCACCTCCATCACCGTGAGGCCAATACCGTGATCAAGACCCTGAACCACCTCCCGCATCCCTATGAGAATGCGGCCGCCCTCGCCGGTCATTTCACCGACCTGGCGCCGCCACTCAACGATCGCCAGGCGCATCTGGAAGCCTCGCGTTGCCTGTATTGCTACGACGCGCCGTGCGTGAACGCCTGCCCGAGCGAAATCGATATTCCGTCGTTCATCCGCAACATCCATCAGGAAAACGTTCAGGGCGCGGCGAAAAAAATCCTCTCGGCGAACATCCTCGGTGGCAGTTGCGCCCGGGTATGCCCCACCGAAATCCTCTGTCAGCAAGCCTGCGTGCGCAACAACGACCATGAATGCGCCCCGGTGCTGATCGGCCTGCTGCAACGCTACGCGGTCGACAACGCGCACTTCAGCGAACATCCCTTCCAGCGCGCTGCCGCCACCGGCAAACGCATTGCCGTGGTCGGTGCCGGCCCGGCCGGTTTGTCCTGCGCCCACCGCAGCGCGATGCATGGCCATGACGTGGTGATCTTCGAAGCCCGGGAAAAGGCTGGCGGCCTCAACGAATATGGAATCGCCAAATACAAACTGGTGGACGATTACGCACAGAAGGAGCTGGATTTTCTGTTGCAGATCGGCGGAATCGAGATTCGCCACGGGCAAAAACTCGGCGACAACCTGACCTTGAGCGAACTGCATCAGCAATTCGACGCAGTGTTTCTCGGCCTTGGCCTGAACGCCAGCAAACAACTTGGCCTGCCCCACGAAGAGGCGCCTGGCCTGTTGGCCGCCACCGATTACATTCGTGAACTGCGCCAGGCCGATGACCTGACTCAACTGCCGCTGGCGGATCATTGCATCGTCCTCGGCGCCGGCAACACCGCCATCGACATGGCCGTGCAAATGGCGCGTCTGGGCGCTCACGATGTGAACCTGGTGTACCGCCGTGGCGTTGAAGACATGGGCGCTACCGGTCACGAACAGGACATCGCCAAAGCCAATCAGGTGCGCTTGCTGACGTGGGCCCAACCGGAAGAAGTGTTGCTCGATGATCAAGGCAACGTGCGCGGCATGCGCTTTGCCCGCACCCATTTGGTAGACGGTCGCCTGCACACCACCGGACAAACCTTCGAACTGGCCGCCGACGCCATCTTCAAAGCCATCGGCCAGGCCTTTGACGGCAGCGCCCTGGCCGACCCGCTGGCTCGCGAACTCAAGCGCCAGGGTGAGCGCATCGAAGTGGACGAACACCTGCGCACCAGCATCCCCGGCGTGTATGCCGGTGGCGACTGCACCAGCCTCGATCAGGACCTCACCGTGCAAGCCGTGCAGCACGGCAAGCGTGCCGCCGAGGCGATCAACGCTCAACTCAAGCTCAATGTGGAGGCTGCGTAAATGGCCGATCTCTCGATTGTCTTTGCCGGCATCAAAGCCCCCAATCCGTTCTGGCTGGCCTCCGCACCACCCACCGACAAGGCCTACAACGTGGTCCGCGCCTTCGAAGCTGGCTGGGGTGGCGTGGTCTGGAAGACCCTGGGTGAAGACCCGGCGGCGGTCAACGTATCGTCGCGCTATTCGGCGCACTTCGGCGCCAACCGTGAGGTGGTGGGTTTCAACAACATTGAGTTGATCACCGACCGTTCGCTGGAGATCAACCTGCGGGAAATCACCCAAGTCAAAAAGGACTGGCCCGACCGCGCGCTGATCGTGTCGCTGATGGTGCCCTGTGTCGAAGAGTCCTGGAAACACATTCTGCCGCTGGTGGAGGCCACCGGCGCCGATGGCATCGAACTGAATTTCGGTTGCCCCCACGGTATGCCGGAACGTGGCATGGGTGCGGCGGTCGGCCAGGTGCCGGAGTACGTCGAACAGGTCACTCGCTGGTGCAAGACGTATTGCTCACTGCCGGTGATCGTCAAGCTCACGCCAAACATTACCGACATCCGCGTCGCCGCCCGCGCGGCCCATCGCGGTGGCGCAGATGCGGTGTCGCTGATCAATACGATCAACTCGATTACCAGTGTCAATCTGGAGCGCATGGTCGCCAACCCGATCGTGGGCAGCCAGAGCACTCATGGCGGTTACTGCGGTTCGGCGGTGAAGCCGATTGCGCTGAACATGGTCGCCGAAATCGCCCGTGATCCGCAGACTCAAGGCCTGCCGATCTCCGGCATTGGCGGCATTGGCAGTTGGCGCGACGCGGCGGAATTCATTGCGCTGGGCAGTGGCTCGGTGCAGGTGTGCACGGCGGCGATGCTGCACGGTTTCCGGATTGTCGAGGAGATGAAGGACGGCTTGTCACGCTGGATGGACAGTCAGGGTTACACCAGTGTTTCGCAATTTACGGGGCGCGCGGTGGGCAATACCACGGACTGGAAGTACCTCGATATCAATTATCAGGTGATCGCGAAAATCGATCAGGAGGCGTGTATCGGTTGCGGGCGCTGCCACATCGCGTGCGAGGACACGTCGCATCAGGCGATCGCCAGCCTGAAGCAGGCAGACGGGACGCATCAATATGCCGTGATCGATGAGGAGTGTGTGGGCTGCAATTTGTGCCAGATCACCTGCCCGGTGCAGGACTGTATCGAGATGGTGCCGATGGACACGGGCAAGCCGTTTCTGGATTGGAATCATGATCCGAGGAATCCGTACCATGTCTCACCTTGAAGCAGGCGGTGGTTGAATTGACGCCATCGCGGGCAAGCCCGGCTCCCACAGGATCAGTGGGAGCCGGGCTTGCCCGCGATGAGGCCAGCAGCCTCACAGAAAATCTCAAGGCTCCAGCCCGATCCCGCGCAAAATTACACTGGTCACCGTCTGCACCGCCCGCTCGAATTGCATGTCCGATAACGGCTGATGGTCATTGAGAATGTTCACCTGATGATCAAAGTCCGCGTAATGCTGGGTCGACGCCCAGATCATGTACAGCAGGCTCGAAGGCTCCACCGGCAAGATGCGTTTATCGTCCACCCACTGGCGAATTTTCGCTTCTTTCATCTTGGCCCAGTCGTAAAGGCTGGCGTCCAGGGCCTCACCCAATGTCGGTGCGCCGTGGATGATTTCGTTGGCCCACACTTTCGAACCGTAAGGCCGGCTGCGCGAGTGGTTCATCTTGGCGCGGATGTAGCTGCTGAGCACCACGCGGGGATCGTCGAACATCTCGAAGCACAACGCATCCTGTTTCCAGACTTCCAGCAGGTCGAACAGCACTGCGCTGTACAGTTCGGTCTTGGTGCTGAAGTAGTAATGCAGGTTGGATCGCGGCAATTGCACCTGCGCGGCGATATCAGCCATGGCGGTGCCGCCAAAACCTTTTTCGGCGAAGACCTTTTCCGCCCCCAGCAGAATTTTCTCGACGTTACTGCGACGAATCCCGATCTTGTGATTGCCCATATGGGCTCCCCGACACCTGCGTTGACCAAGACTAGCATCCGCTCTACGTCGCGGCGACAGGCTAAAACGAAACTCTGTACACCAGGCTTCCGACGGCTAAACTGACGCCACTTCAAACCTGCCTCCGAATTTGTCTCCGAACTCGACTCATAGGAATTCACGATGCTCAAGAAAGCCCTGGTCACCACCGCCCTGCTCTCCTCGCTGCTTGGCGCTTCGTCGGTGTTTGCCCATGCTCATCTGAAAAGCCAGACCCCGGCGGCCGACAGCACCGTAAGCGCGCCATCGATGCTGCGTCTGGAGTTTTCCGAAGGTGTCGAGGCGAGCTTCACCAAGGTCATGCTCAGCAAGGACGGTGCCGCCGTGCCCGTGAAGAGCCTCACCAGCGAAGGCAGCGACAAGAAGACCCTGATCGTCACGCCTGCCGAACCGCTGACGGCGGGCACCTATAAAGTCGAATGGCACGCGGTCTCGGTCGACACCCACAAAAGCGAAGGCGCCTACGCCTTCAAGGTCGGCCAGTAATTCATGATCAGCGCGATGGTGCTGTGTCGCTTTGTGCATTTCACCGTGGTGCTGATGCTGTTTGGAGCGTGGGTGTTCAGGCCACTGCTGCTCAATGGCAGCGCTGAACACCTTGATCGACGGCTGACGACGGCAAGTCGCTGGCTGGCAGCAGTGGCGTTGGTCAGCGGCGTGGCCTGGTTGCTGCTGAGTACCGCAAGCATGGCCGGTGCCTGGGAAGCGGCGGTTGATCCGTCGACCCTGCACCTGGTGCTGGGCAATACGTTTTTCGGTCAAGTCTGGCGCTGGCATTTGCTGCTCAACGCTTTGTTGGTAGCGCTGCTGATGTCGCCGTGGCGGGCGCACACCCCTCTGCAAATCGGCCTCGCCAGCCTGTTGCTGGCAACCCTCGCCCCGGTCGGTCACGGTGGCATGCTGGACGGCCTCAACGGCCAATTGCTGATCCTCAACCAAGTCGTGCACCTGAGCTGCGTGGGCGCCTGGCTCGGCGGGTTGTTGCTGTTGGTGATGATCTTGCGCCAACCGGCAGCACAGCCCATCAAAGCGATTCTGCTGCGTTTCAGTGGTGTCGGTTACGCCTTGGTGGCGGGGTTGCTGATCACCGGATTGATCAATGTTCGAGTCCTTACCGGCGTCATTTGGCCCACACCCCTGTTCACCGGTTTCGCGTTGATTCTGTTGATCAAGGTGGTGCTGATTGCCGTAATGCTGGGCCTGGCACTGTTCAATCGCCTGCGCATAGACGATTGCGAGCAGCGCCTGGCAACCCTGAAAACCAGCGTAATCCTCGAATGGCTGCTGGGGATTGGCGCTGTCGCCACCGTCTCCCTCTTGGGCACCCTGCCCCCCATGATTTCCAGCTGACACCCTCCCACGGTTTCGTCGACATCCGCGACGACCGGCCATGTCGTCGTACAACTTCTAATTGACAACCCGTCGAGGCCTCGCAAATAATCGCCGCCAATGTTGTACGACGACGTATGACAAAAATAAAAACAACAAGAAGTAAGGGAGCGTCACAGTGAGCAAGCTCGCCCGCAATTCGTCCGCCTGCACCCCACGTCCGACTTTTAAACGCCGTCATACCCTAAGCCTCATTGGATGCAGCGGCCTGGCCCTTGCCCTGCCGATGACCAGTCATGCCGAAGGTTTTGCCGATGACGCCAAGGCGACGCTCAATTTGCGCAACGCCTACTTCAACCGCAACTACGTCAACCCGGCGTATCCGCAGGGCAAGGCTGAAGAGTGGACGCAAAACTTTATTCTCGACACCAAGTCCGGGTTCACACAGGGCCCGGTGGGTTTTGGCGTCGATGCGCTGGGTCTGTTGTCGATCAAGCTCGATGGCGGCAAAGGCACGGGCGGCACCCAATTGCTGCCGATTGGCAGCGACGGCCGCCCAGTTGATGACTTTGGTCGTCTGGCGGTGGCCGGGAAGATGAAAGTGAGTAAAACCGAAGTGAAGGTCGGCGAGTGGATGCCGGTGCTGCCGATCCTGCGTTCGGACGACGGTCGTTCGCTGCCGCAAACCTTCCGCGGTGGCCAGTTGACGTCCACCGAGATCAGCGGCCTGACGCTGTACGGCGGCCAGTTCCAGCAAAATAGCCCGCGTAACGATGCGAGCATGGAAGACATGTTCATGAACGGCAAATCGGCGGCGATCACCTCGGACCGCTTCAACTTCGGTGGCGGTGAATACGCGTTCAACGACAAGCGCACCCAGGTCGGCGTCTGGTACGCGGAACTCAGCGATATCTACCAGCAACAGTATTTCAACCTGAGCCACAGCCAGCCAATCGGCGACTGGACCCTCGGCGCCAACCTGGGCTATTTCATCGGCAAAGAAAACGGCAGCGCCCTGGCCGGCGACCTCGACAACAAAACTGCATTCGCCTTGCTCTCTGCCAAATACGGCGGCAACACCTTCTACGTCGGACTGCAAAAACTGACCGGTGACGATCAATGGATGCGCGTCAACGGCACGAGCGGCGGCACTCTGGCGAACGACAGCTACAACTCCAGCTACGACAACGCCAGGGAAAAATCCTGGCAAGTGCGCCACGACTACAACTTCGTCGCCCTGGGCGTTCCCGGCCTGACGATGATGAACCGCTACATCAGCGGCGATAACGTGCACACCGGAAAGATCACCGACGGTGAAGAATGGGGTCGCGAATCGGAACTGGCCTACACCGTGCAAAGCGGCCCGCTGAAAAACCTCAACATCAAGTGGCGCAACGCTTCCATCCGCAAGAGCTTCAGCACCAACGAATTTGATGAAAACCGTATCTTCATCAACTACCCGATTTCGTTGTTGTAACACCGACGTTTTCAGTAATTACCCCACCCCTGTGGGAGCCGAGCTTGCTCTCGATGGCTATCTTTCAGTCAGCAAATGAGTTGACTGAACTACCGCAATCGCGAGCAAGCTTTGCTCCTACAGGGGTGGCTTTCCAGTCGGGAGGTTTAGCGTTTGTGCAGGAGGAAACAACCCTCCGTCCATTTCAACCAACGTCACGTTGACAACACCCGGAAAGCCTTACGATACTTCTGCACAGTCGTATGACAACCTACAACGAATCAATAACAACAATCTGATTGCCCAGGATTCCCCATGACGACCACTTCAACCGCCCGCTCCCCTTTCAATCGCCTGCTGCTGACCGGCGCCGCCGGTGGCCTGGGTAAAGTCTTGCGCGAAACCTTGCGCCCTTACGCCAATGTCATTCGCCTGTCGGACATCGCCGACATCGCCCCGGCTATTGATGACCGTGAAGAAGTCGTGCCGTGCGACCTCGCCGACAAGCAAGCGGTGCATCAACTGGTCGAAGGCGTGGACGCGATCCTGCACTTCGGTGGCGTGTCGACCGAGCACTCGTTCGAGCAGATCCTCGGCGCCAACATCTGCGGCGTATTCCACATCTATGAAGCGGCACGCCGTCATGGCGTCAAGCGAGTGATCTTCGCCAGCTCCAACCACGTCATCGGCTTCTACAAGCAGGACGAAGTCATCGACGCCCGCTCGCCTCACCGTCCGGACAGCTATTACGGTTTGTCCAAATCCTACGGCGAAGACATGGCCACCTTCTACTTCGATCGCTATGGCATCGAAACCGTCAGCGTGCGGATCGGCTCTTCGTTCCCGGAACCGCACAACCGCCGGATGATGAGCACCTGGCTGAGCTTCGACGACCTGACCCAATTGCTCGAACAAGCCTTGTACACTCCGAATGTCGGCCACACCGTGGTCTACGGCATGTCCGACAACAAGGACATCTGGTGGGACAACCGCTACGCTGCGCACCTGGGCTATGCCCCGAACGACACTTCCGAAGTGTTCCGCGAAAAAGTCGAAACCCAGCCGATGCCAGCCGCCGATGATCCGGCCCGTGTCTTCCAGGGCGGCGCCTTTTGCGCGGCCGGCCCGTTTGGTGACTGACGCCCTGCTCCCCGGTTGAACCCCACTACAAAAACCCAAGGGAATGAGGCGCCATGCAAGCCGAATTGATTGTCGATGCCCGTAACGCCGTCGGTGAATGCCCGGTGTGGGTCCACGAGGAAAACGCCCTGTACTGGGTGGATATTCCTGCCGGGAGCCTGCAACGCTGGAGTGCCGCGAGCGGTGATGTCCATACGTGGACAGCACCGGAGATGCTCGCGTGCATCACCCGCCACCGCGACGGTGGCTGGGCGGCAGGGATGGAAAGCGGTTTTTTCCATTTGCACACGCACAACGACGGCAGCCTCGACAGTCGCTTGTTGGCGCATGTCGACCATGCCCGGACCGACATGCGTTTGAATGATGGGCGCTGCGATCGCCAGGGCCGTTTCTGGGCGAGCAGCATGGTGCTGAACATGGGTGCCAACGCGGCCGATGGCGCGCTTTATCGCTACAGCGCCGGTGAACGCGGGCCACTTGCGGCGCAACTCGGCGGGTTTATCGTCCCCAACGGCCTGGGTTTCAGCCCGGATGGTCGCACGATGTACCTCTCTGACTCTCATCCTTCGGTCCAGCAGATCTGGGCCTTTGACTACGACGTCGGCAGCGGCATACCGTCCAATCGGCGGCTGTTCGTCGACATGCAGCAGCTCCCCGGCCGCCCCGACGGTGCCGCTGTCGATGCCGATGGCTGCTACTGGATCTGCGGCAATGACGCCGGGCTGATTCACCGCTTTACCCCGGACGGCCGCCTGGATCGCTCGCTCGCCGTCCCGGTGAAAAAACCGACCATGTGCGCCTTCGGTGGCAGTCGACTGGACACGCTGTTCGTGACCTCGATCCGCCCCGGTGACGACCAGGATGAGCAGTCACTGGCGGGGGGGGTGTTCGCACTCAATCCTGGCGTTACCGGGTTGCCCGAACCTCAGTTCAACGCATGAACCACCGCCGATCACCTGTAGCAGCTGGCGAAGCCTGCGTTCGGCTGCGCAGCAGTCGTCAATCCGGTGAATGCGGTCTTTCTGATGCACCGTGCAATATGGTTTTACGACTGCTGCGCAGCCGAACGCAGGCTTCGCCAGCTGCTACAAGGTTAGTGTTCTCATATTTGGAACCCATTTAGATGACGCCAAAGATTCTAGAGCTCGAAGACGAATTCACCCGCCTCACCCTCGCCCCCGAGCACGGCGGCAGCATCGTCAACTGGACGGTTCACAGCACGGGGCAACCGCTGTTGCGTCACAACGATGCCCAAGCGCTGAACACCGGTTTGCCGGGCAAACTCGGCTGCTATCCCCTGGTGCCATGGTCCAACCGAATCGCCGAAGGCGGCTTCGACTGCCCCGATGGCTGGCTGGCCCTGACGCCCAACAGCCTCACCGATCCGCTGCCCATTCACGGCAGTGCCTGGCAACAACCGTGGCAGGTGGTGTCGCACGCCGTCGACGAAGTCATCCTGCAACTCGACAGCACCACGCCGTTCGCCTATCGCGCCCGCCAACGCTTCCATCTGAGCAAGGGTCGATTAAGCGTCGAATTGCAGGTCACTCATTTGGCCGACCGCGCTGCCTGGCATGGGCTCGGTCTGCACCCCTACTTTCCACGCACCGCCAACACGCAGCTACAGGCCAAGGCCGAGCAAGTCTGGTTGTGCGATAGCTCGAAACTGCCGACCGAGTTGATTGAGCTGCCCGCCGCCTGGGACTTTCAGCAACCGGGCGCATTACCCGCGACGCTGGTCGACAACGGTTTCTGTCACTGGGACGGCCATTGCCTGATCCAGCAACCCGACCTCGGTTATGCGCTTGAATGCCAGGCCACCGGCAGCGACTACTACCTGCTGTACTGCCCGGTCGACCTGGGGTTTTTCTGCATCGAACCGGTGAGCCACCCAGTCAACGCACATCACCTGCCGGGTCGGCCAGGTTTGCGCTTGCTGGAGCAAGGCCAGTCGGCTGAGCTCGGGTTCAGCCTGCAGTATCGTGCGCTCTGATAACGCCACTATCCGAGCATTTGACTCAGCGCCGCGCGCAGCTTGCCGGGTTTCACCGGTTTGTTCAGCAGCGGTGCGCCGAGTCTCTGCAATGAGCGTCGACACTGGTCCGTACGGTCCGCCGTGATGATCACCGCCGGAATAGCCTGGCCGAAATGCTCGCGCAAATGCCTGACCACATCGCACCCGACAATGCCGTGATCGAGGTGATAGTCCGCCAGAATCAGCTCCGGTGGTTGCCCGCGCAGGGCCGCCAGCGCGGAGGATTCGTCGGTGGCCGTGACCACCTCGCACCCCCACTGCCCAAGCAGCGCGCTCATGCTCTCGAGAATGCTCACTTCGTTGTCCAGCACCAGCAAACGTCGGCCAGGCAAGGGATTGCCCGTGCTCAACTGAGGTGTGGCCTGACTGATCGGTAGCGGCACCTCATGGGCAATCGGGACGTCGATGCTGAACAGCGAACCACGCCCTGGCAACGATTTAACCCGAACCTGATAACCCAGAATATTGGCGATGCGTTCAACGATGGCCAGTCCTAACCCCACGCCTTTGCGGTCGGCAGCACGTCCGACGTCGAGTTGGTTGAACTCCAGGAAAATCGAATCCAGTCGGTCCGCAGCGATGCCGCGCCCGGTGTCCCAGACTTCCAGGCGCAGCATGGCTCCCCGTCGGCGGGCCGCAAGCAGAACGCTACCCTCATCGGTGTAGCGGCAGGCGTTACTGAGAAAATTACGCAGGATGCGGGTCATCAGGCGCAAATCGGTGCTGATGGCGTAATCGCCCACATGCACCCGCAGATTCAGACCGGCCGCTTCGGCGACCGACTGAAACTCGGAAACCAGCGGCCCGAGCAATTCGTCCAGACGATACAGACCGATGTCTGGTTTGACCGCCGCTTGATCGAGTCGGGAAATATCCAGCAAATCAGTGAGCAGATCTTCCGCGCCTTCCAGCGCCTGATGGGTGCGCTCGACCAGTACCTGCTCGACGTCGGGCAGTTTGCGTTCACGCAACGTCGATATCAGCAAGCGCGCGGCGTTAAGTGGTTGCAGCAGGTCGTGACTGGCGGCAGCGAGGTATTTGTCCTTGCTGCGGTTGGCCGCCTCGGCGGCGTCGCGGGCATCGCGCAGGGCGCGGGCAATCTGTTTACGCTGAGTAATCTGCTGTTGCAGGTTGCGGTTGGCTTCCAACAATTCATCGGTGCGCGCGGTGACGCGTTGCTCCAGTTCGTCGTTGAGTTGCTGCAGGCGTTGCTGCGCCAGTTTTCGCTCGGTGATATCGGCGACGAAGCCTTCCACCAGTCCCTCCTGACCGGGCTTGAGCAGCAGGTTCATCAACACATCGAGGTGGCTGCCGTCCTTGCGGCGCAGACGGGTCTCATAGCCATGGAGGCTGCACTGGTGCCTGAGGATTTCGCCGATGTTTTCCAACTCCTGCGCGCCGTCGACGAACAGGTTACTGGCCAGGTCGGTCAGGGAGAACAGCACCTCCTGCGGGTCCTGATAACCAAGCATATGCGCCAGCGCGGGGTTGGCGGCCCGCATGCCTTCTTGCAGGCTGGCCTGAAAAATTCCCTGCACCGCGTTTTCGAACAGCCATTTGTAGCGATTGCGCTCGGCTTCCAGTTCGTCGAGCCGCGCGGCCAATTCCGGGTAATGACTCTTGCGCGCCGAATGGCTGCCTAACCCGAGTAGCCCCGCCAGAGCCCGTTGCTGCTCGTCAGAGGGCTTCGCCATAGACGACCTCGACATCACGCTGACTGGATTCACGCGGGTTGGTCAGGATGCACGGATCGTGCATGGCATGCTGCGACAGGAACGGAATGTCCGAGGTCCTGACGCCATGCAAACCGAGGGTTTCGTGAAAGCCGATGGCGTGCTTGAGGGCGATCAGGTGTTCGACCAGACGCCCGCAGATCTGGCGGTGATTCAGGCCTCGGCAGTCGATGCCGAAGGTCTCGGCAATCACCTTGAAGCGGTCCGGTGCCGAGTTGTAATTGAAGGCAACGACATGCTCCACCAGCACCGCATTGCACAAGCCATGGGGCAGATCGAGAAAGCCGCCGAGGCTATGGGACATGGCGTGCACCGCGCCCAGGATGGCGTTGGAAAACGCCAACCCGGCCTGCATGCTGCCCAGCATGATTTTCTCGCGCAGGGCGATGTCGGTCGGGTTGGCGATCATTTGCACCAGGTTGCCATTGATCAGGCGCATAGCCTCCAGCGCGTGGGGGTCGGTCAGCGGCCCGTGGCCAGTGGACACGAAGGCTTCGATGGCATGCACCAACGCGTCGATGCCGGTACAGGCCGACAGGAACGGGTCCATGCTCAGGGTGGTTTCCGGATCGATCAGCGAAACATCCGGCACCACAGCCTTGCTGACGATGGAGAACTTCATGCGCTCCTGCTGGTTGGAAATAATCACGAATTGCGAGACGTCGGCCGAGGTGCCGGCGGTGGTCGGAATCAGGATCAGCGGCGGGCTGGGTACGCGGATGGTGTCCACCCCCTCGAATTCCAGGATGCTGCGGCCATGGGCGACGACGATGCCGATGCCTTTTCCGCAGTCCATCGGGCTGCCGCCACCGACGGCGACGATCACGTCGCAGTGGTTTTCCCGGTACATCTCGGCACCGAGCATCACTTCTTCGACCCGAGGGTTCGGTGAGACATCGCTGTAAAGGCAGTATTCGATACCCAGGGCTTGCAGGCTGGCTTCGACATCCGCGACCCAGCCGGCGGCAATCACACCGGGATCACTGACCACCAGCACCTTGCGCGCGCCAAAAGTCTTGGCGTAATTACCGACACTGTGCCGGCTACCGGCACCGAAGATGATTTCAGGCGAAACGAATTTACGCAGCTGGTTGAGACTCTGGCTCATTGGAAAGCCTGTTTTTATTGTTTTGGAAGGTAGAAACCACACTAAACCATCCAGCTGCGAATGCAATCAGACCAATGGGTAGCCCTACCTGCGGTGTACTCCCCCTGTGGGAGCGGGCTTGCCCGCGATAGCTGCCTGACAGTCGACATCGATGTTGAATGTGCCACCCTCATCGCGGGCAAGCCCGCTCCCACAGGGGATTTGTGTCGCCAGACTAGCCGCGATAGATCAACTGTGAAGCCTTCTCGTTGCGCATCGTCAGGTGCTCCACCCCCAACCCCGGCGCCTCGGCCTCTTCGCGAGCCTTGAGGATCACACCGTGGTGCGCGGACTTGCTGCACACCGGGTCGGCATTGCTGGCATCGCCGGTCAGCATGAAGGCCTGGCAGCGGCAGCCGCCCAGGTCCTTGTGTTTTTCGTCGCAGGAGCGGCACGGCTCCTTCATCCAGTCATCGCCGCGAAAACGATTGAAGCCGAACGAGTCATTCCAGATGTGCGAGAGGCTGTGTTCACGCACGTTGGGAAACTGCACAGGCAACTGCCGGGCGCTGTGGCAAGGCAAGGCAGTACCGTCGGGGGTGATGTCGAGAAACAGATTGGCCCAGCCGTTCATGCAGGTTTTGGGACGCTCTTCGTAGTAGTCCGGGGTGACGAAGATCAACTTGCACGGGTGGCCCTGGGCTTCCAGACGTTGGCGATATTCGTTGGTGACGCGCTCGGCACGCTGCAATTGCTCGCGGGTGGGCAACAGGCCGACGCGATTGAGTTCAGCCCAGCCGTAGAACTGGCAGGTGGCCAATTCGACGAAGTCCGCTTCCAGTTCCAGGCACAATTCGATGATCTGCGCGATCCGGTCAATGTTGTGCCGATGGGTGACGAAGTTCAGGACCATCGGGTAGCCCTGGGCTTTCACCGCCCTGGCCATGGCGAGTTTCTGGGCGAAGGCCTTGCGCGAACCGGCGAGCATGTTATTGACCGCTTCGTCAGCGGCCTGGAAGCTGATTTGGATATGGTCCAGCCCGGCCACCTTGAAGTCGCGCACTTTCTGCTCGGTCAGGCCGATGCCCGAGGTGATCAGGTTGGTGTAGTAACCCATGTCCCGGGCAGCCTTGATCAGCTCGGCGAGGTCCTGACGTACCAGCGGCTCGCCACCGGAAAAGCCCAATTGAGCGGCGCCCATGTCCCGCGCTTCGCGGAATACGCGAATCCATTCTTCCGTGCTCAGTTCCTCGCCATGCCGGGCAAAATCCAATGGATTGGAGCAATAGGGGCATTGCAGCGGACAACGGTAGGTCAGCTCGGCGAGCAGCCACAACGGCGGTCCCGGCGGGGTCTCACTCGATCCAGAATTGCGCATGGGCCACCTCCAGAAACGCCAGCACATCCTCGTCAATTCCCGGCACACCGGGAAAATTCGCGGCCAGTAGATCGATGATCGTTGCGACACTGCGCTGACCGTTCACCAGACCGAGGATCTGACCGGCACTGCCATTGAGTTTGATCATGCCTTCGGGGTACAGCAGCACATGGCAATCCTGGCGAGGCTCCCATTGCAGGCGAAAACCACGACGCAAGGCCGGTGACTGTTGGCGGTTGATCAGGCTCACAGGGCAATCCCCCGGTGCCAGACGTTCTCGGCAGTGACCGTGTGATACGGCGGGCGTTCCAACTCGTAGGCCATGCTCATGGCATCAAGCATGCTCCACAGCACGTCGAGTTTGAATTGCAGAATCTGCAGCATGCGTTGCTGCCCCTCGGCGGTCACGTAGTGCGCCAGGGTGATGCGCAAACCGTGCTCGACATCGCGTCTGGCCTGACTCAGGCGCGTGCGGAAATAGTCGTAGCCGGCGGCTTCGATCCACGGGTAATGGGTCGGCCAGGCGTCGAGTCGCGACTGATGGATCTGTGGGGCAAAGAGTTCGGTCAGCGAACTGCTGGCCGCTTCCTGCCAGCAGGCGCGACGGGCGAAATTGACGTAGGCATCCACCGCAAAGCGCACCCCGGGCAGCACCAATTCCTGGGACAGAATCTGCTCACGATCCAGCCCCACCGCTTCACCCAGGCGCAGCCAGGCTTCGATACCGCCCTCGCTGCCGGGGACGCCGTCGTGGTCGAGAATCCGTTGCAGCCATTCCCGGCGCACGTCACGGTCCGGGCAGTTGGCCAGAATCGCGGCGTCCTTCAGCGGAATGTTGATCTGGTAGTAGAAACGATTGGCCACCCAGCCCTGGATCTGCTCGCGGCTGGCACGCCCGGCATACATGGCTTGATGGAAGGGATGGTGAATATGGTAGTAGGCGCCTTTGGCACGCAAGGCGGCTTCGAATTCGCTGGGGGTCATTGCGTTGTCAGTCATTGCGGTTCTCCGGGAAGTTCTGCGGCGTCTGGTTCGGCCTCATCGCGAGCAAGCTCGGCTCCCACAGGTGTTCGGTGTGAACACACATTTCATGTACAGCAGAAATCCATTGTGGGAGCGGGCTTGCCCGCGAAGGCGTCCTTCGCTACAGCTCAATACTCATGCCGTCATAAGCCACTTCGATCCCGCGTCGCTCCAGCAAGGCGCGCTCGGCCGAGTCTTCATCAAGGATCGGGTTGGTGTTGTTAATGTGGATCAGCACCTTGCGCTGGCGGGTAAAACCTTCCAGCACTTCCAGCATGCCGCCGGGGCCACTTTGAGACAGATGCCCCATTTCGCTGCCCAGGCTCTGGCCGACTTCGCAGATGCGCATTTCGTCATCACGCCACAGGGTGCCGTCCAGCAGCAGACAATCGGCACGTTGCATCCAGCCCAACACTTCATCGTCGACTTGCCCAAGGCCCGGCGCATAGAACAGCGAGGCACCGCTGCGCAGGTCTTCAATGAACAAGCCAATGGTGTCGCCCGGTTGCGGATTGCCGCGATTGGGCGAGTACGGCGGTGCATTGCTGACCAAGGGAATCGCCCGCCATTGCAGGTGCTCGCAGGCCGGCAGACTGAACGGCTGGCGATCCAGACCAATCGGCTGCCACTGCAACCCGCCATTCCAGTGCCGCAGCATGTTGAACAACGGGAAGCCGCTGCTCAGGTCCTGATGCACCCGCTCGGTGCACCAAACGGCATGCGGACAGCCTTCGCGCAGGCTCAGCAGGCCGGTGCAGTGATCGATCTGGCTGTCCAGCAGCACGACGCCCGCGATGGCGCTATCGCGCAACTGACGGGCCGGTTGCAACAGCGGGAAACTCTCGAGTTGCGCACGAATGTCCGGCGATGCGTTGCACAGCACCCAGTCCACCCCGTTGTCGCTCAGGGCAATCGACGACTGCGTACGACGCTGTGCTCGCAGGCTGCCATTGCGCACACCGGCGCACTGGCGGCAGTTGCAGTTCCACTGTGGAAACCCACCACCAGCGGCGGAACCGAGAACGCGAATGTGCATGGTGGAGGCTCCTGAAGGCAGGCCCGACCAACGCGACGGCTGGCCGGGTGATCAATCAACGGTTGGCGAAATACATCGTCACTTCGAAGCCAATACGCAGATCGGTAAACGCGGGTTTAGTCCACATGGGTCAATCCTCTTCTTGTGCCGGGCGATTCCGGTAGAGCCATTAATGCACGGGGCGTTGAGTGCCCGAATGCTACTTTCGAAGGAGTTTTGGGGGTGATTTGGTAGGGGGTGTTGCACATGGATCGGGATACAGAAAACCAATGTGGGAGCGGGCTTGCCCGCGATGGCGGCCTGACGTTCAACATCAATGTTGAATGTGCTGGCCTCATCGCGGGCAAGCCCGCTCCCACAGGTTTTTCAGTGTTCTTGCGGAATCAGAAGAACCCCAACGGATTGATGTCGTAACTCACCAGCAGGTTTTTGGTCTGCTGGTAGTGATCGAGCATCATCTTGTGGTTTTCCCGACCGACGCCGGACTTCTTGTAGCCCCCGAACGCGGCGTGCGCCGGGTACAGGTGATAGCAGTTGGTCCAGACGCGCCCGGCCTTGATCGCCCGGCCCATGCGGTAGGCGCGGTTGATGTCGCGGGTCCAGAGGCCGGCACCGAGGCCGAACTCGCTGTCATTGGCAATCGCCAGGGCTTCGGCTTCGTCCTTGAAGGTGGTGATACCCACCACCGGGCCGAAGATTTCTTCCTGGAACACGCGCATTTTGTTGTGGCCCTTGAGCAGGGTCGGCTGGATGTAATAGCCGCTGGACAGGTCACCTTCAAGGCGCTCGGCGGCACCACCGGTGAGGAGCTCGGCGCCCTCCTCTTGAGCAATTTTCAGGTACGAGAGAATCTTGTCGTATTGCTGCTCCGACGCCTGGGCGCCGACCATGGTGTCGGTGTCCAGCGGGTTGCCGCGCTTGATCTTGACGATCTTTTTCATCACCTCGGCCATGAACGGCTCGTAGATCGATTCCTGCACCAGCGCTCGCGATGGGCAGGTGCACACTTCGCCCTGGTTGAAGAACGCCAGCACCAGACCTTCGGCCGCTTTTTCAATGAACTGTGGCTCGGCGTTCATGATGTCTTCAAAGAAAATGTTCGGCGACTTGCCGCCCAGCTCGACAGTGCTCGGGATGATGTTCTCGGCGGCGCAATGCATGATGTGCGCGCCCACCGGGGTGGAGCCGGTGAAGGCGATCTTGGCGATGCGCTTGCTGGTGGCGAGTGCTTCGCCGGCCTCGCGACCGAAGCCTTGAACGATGTTCAACACCCCTGCCGGCAGCAGGTCGGCGATGAGCTCGGCGAAGACCATGATCGACAGCGGCGTTTGCTCGGCAGGCTTGAGCACGATGCAGTTGCCGGCGGCCAGGGCCGGGGCGAGTTTCCAGGCCGCCATCAGCAGCGGGAAATTCCACGGAATGATTTGCCCGACCACACCCAGCGGCTCGTGGAAGTGATAGGCGGTGGTCAGTTCGTTGATCTCGGCAGCCCCGCCTTCCTGGGCCCGAATGCAGCCAGCGAAGTAACGGAAGTGGTCGGCGGCCAGCGGCACGTCGGCGTTCAGGGTTTCGCGCACGGCCTTGCCGTTGTCCCAGGTTTCGGTGACGGCAAGGATTTCCAGGTTTTGTTCGATGCGATCGGCAATTTTCAGCAGCACCCGTGAGCGGTCCTGAGCCGAGGTCTTGCCCCAGGCATCAGCCGCGGCATGGGCGGCGTCGAGCGCCTTGTCGATGTCAGCGGCGCTGGAGCGCGGGAACTCGGCAATCACCTCACCGGTGACGGGCGAGGTGTTGGTGAAATACTCGCCATTGATCGGCGCGACAAACTCGCCACCGATAAAGTTGCCGTAGCGTGGTTTGAAGGTAATGACGGCGCCTGGGGTTCCGGGTTGTGCGTAGATCATGGTGGGCCTCTGTCTGGGTCGATGCCTGTCGTACCAACAGGCGATGAACCGATACTAGAGAGCCCCGCGTACCAGACGAATGCGCCGTTGGCAGGGGGACTCTCGTTATTTGGTAGTAGGTGACGTCGATCAGTGCTTGGCGACGAGGTCTTTTGGCAGCTTGAAGGTCCAGAGCATGCCGCCCTGGTTAAAGTCCTTCACCCGCTTGGCCACTTCCCCGCCCCACAACGGCACGGCGCCGCCCCAGCCGGAGAGGACCGACACGTATTGTTCGCCGTCCATTTCCCAGGTCACGGGTGAGCCGAGTACGCCGGAGCCCGTCTGGAACTCCCAGACTTTCTCGCCCGTCTTGGCATTGAACGCCTGCAGGAAACCTTCCGGCGTGCCGGTGAACACCAGGTTGCCCTTGGTGGTCAGCACCCCGCCCCACAGCGGCGCGTAGTTCTTGTGGCGCCAGACTTCCTTGCCGGTTTTCGGGTCAATGGCGCGCAGCACGCCGATGTAGTCTTCGTTCAATGGCTTGATGGTGAAGCCGGCACCGAGGAATGCCGCGCCTTTTTTGTAGGCGATGCCTTCGTTCCAGATGTCCATGCCCCACTCGTTGGACGGCACGTAAAACAGCCCGGTGTCCCTGTTGTAAGCCATCGGCATCCAGTTTTTCGCGCCGAGGAACGCTGGCGCTACGAAGACCGAACTGCCCTTGGCCTCAGAACCCGGGGCACCCGGACGGCTGGCTTCGTTGTAGATGGGCCGGCCGTTTTTATCGAGCCCGGTGGCCCAGGTGATTTTGTCCACGAACGGGAAGCCGCGGATGAATTTGCCGTTGGTGCGATCCAGTACATAGAAGAAACCGTTGCGGTCAGCGGTGGCCGCCGCTTTGATTTCTTTGCCACCCTCGGTGTAGTTGAACGACACCAGTTCGTTCACGCCGTCGTAGTCCCAACCATCATGGGGCGTGCTCTGGAAGTGCCATTTGATGGTGCCGTCGTCTGGATTTAGCGCCAGTCGCGACGACGAATAGAGGTTGTCGCCAGGGCGCAGGTGCGAGTTCCATGGCGCGGGGTTGCCAGTGCCGAACAGCAGCAAATTGGTTTCCGGGTCGTAGTAGCCACCCAGCCAAGGGGCGGCGCCACCGGTTTTCCAGAGGTCGCCCGGCCAGGTCTTGCCCGCCTCGCCGCCAGAGATGCCGTTTTCCACGGCTTTGCCGTCCTTGTAGACATAACCCATGTGGCCTTCGACGGTGGGACGGGTCCACAGCAGATCACCGTTTTTCGGGTCATAGGCTTCAATCTTGCCGACCACGCCGAACTCGCCACCAGCCACGCCGGTAATCAGTTTGCCGTTGATCACCAGCGGCGCGGCACTGATCGAATAGCCTTCCTTGTGGTCAGCGACTTTCTTGCTCCAGACCACCTTGCCGGTGTCCTTGTTCAGCGCCACGAGCTTGGCGTCGAGGGTGCCGAAAATCACCAGGTCGCCATACAACGCAACACCCCGGTTGATGACGTCGCAGCACGGGCGGATGTCATCCGGCAGACGTGCATCGTATTGCCAAAGCTTTTTGCCCGTGCGTGCATCCACGGCGAACACCCGGGAGTACGAGCCGGTCATGTACATCACGCCGTCCTTGACCATCGGCTGCGCTTGCTGGCCACGCTGTTTTTCACCACCGAAGGAAAACGCCCAGGCCGGCCGCAATTCCTTCACGTTATCGACGTTGAGAATGTCCAGCGGGCTGTAGCGCTGCCCCTGGACACCCAGGCCGTTGGTGACGACTTGCTCCGGGTTTTTCGGGTCCTGGAGAATGTCCTGGTCGGAGACGGCGGCCAATGCCTGGCCGGACAACAGCATGGCACTGAGCAGCAGGCTCAAGACGAAGGGCTGGCGACGTACGGGTTGAGTCATGACGGCTACCTCTGCGGTTTTTGTTATTAGCGGGAAAGTTTCCCGGTGTAGTGCAGATTCTTGGGCGCCACTGCCGCGACAACAATTACCCGCAATAAGGAGATTCCTAATCCCTTAGTAGCGGGTCGAATTCGTACAGGCCTTACCGGCTTGCGCCGGAATCGACCCGGGTCATCTGCCCACGCTCGTAACGCGGGTACAAATGACTAACGCTGCGGATCAATTCATAACGGCTCAGATTGATCCCGGCAAAACGTTCAGGGATGGGGCTGCGGATGATCTCGGCCATGTCGCTGCCGTTAGCCGCGCCGTCGCGCAGCAGTTGATCGAGCCAGGTGAGGTAGTCACGCATTTGCTCAAAGGGGCCTGAGTCGCTGGCCACCGGGCCGTGGCCGGGCACGATCAGTGTCCATGGCAAGTCCTGCAGCGTGGCGATGTCCGCCAGCCACACCGACAACCCGGGGCTGTTGGGGGTGGTCAGGGCCCGTTGATAAAACACCAGGTCCCCGGCAAACAGCACGCCGGTTTGCTGGTCGAGAATAGCCAGATCCGCCCCTGAGTGCCCACCCAGGCTCAGCAAGCGCAAATCGTGATTCCCAAAACTGTAGAGACCCGGCGTCAATTCTTGGCGAGGCAACACCACTTCGGTGCCGCGCATCCAGTCCCCCACCATTCGATACAGGTTCTCGGCCATCGCATCACCTTGTTGATGCAACAACTCGGTGGTGCCGGCCAAGGCACCGATCGGCACGTCGGTGAAGGCCTGATTGCCCAGCACATGGTCCGGGTGATGGTGAGTCAATAACACCTGGATCACCGGCTTATCGGTGGTGGCGGCAATCGCCTTGCGCATCGCTTCGCCATAACGTTTCGACGGCCCGGTGTCGATGACCACCACGCCGCGCTCGGTGACGATGAAGGCGGTGTTGACGATGTTGCCGCCGTTATCCTTGGCAAAATTATCGGTGCTGCCCTCCAGCAACCAGGTGTCCTGGGCGATCTGTCGGGGCTTGAGTGAATATTCAAGGTCGGCCAATGCCGACAGACTGACGCTAAACACAATCAGCAGTATCCAGCGCATGAAACGCTCCTTTGGGTCAGGGAATGGCCGCATCAAATTCGTTGCCGCTGGTGTCCCGCACGAACAGGCGTGTCTGCCCTGCCCCTTCGATGTCGAAGGTCAGGTTGGGGTTTTCACTGACGGCGGGAAACAACTCAAGCCGGGCCAACACCTGACCGTCCTGGTCCTTCAATTCGGCATGGTTGATGAAAAATTCCGGGATACCGCTGACCATGCCGTTGTCCATCGGATGCGCCACCTGCACACGTAATCGGCTGAACTCACTGCGTGGATAGCGGCCACCCAGCACTTCGCCGATGTGGTCCTCCCAGCCTGGCTGGGTGCGCACGACGCTCGGCGCGGTGCAGCCACCGCCCGCCGCGTCGATCAGGGTCGAACCGACGTGCCATAGCCCATCACGGGTCAATACCGCCGCGCGCAACGGCGTGGCCTGTTCGATGCGAATCCGCACCGACAGCCACGGCAGCACACGGTCCAGCGGCTGGAAGTCGACAATTTTCGGCAGCGGGTTGAGCTCGGCCCAGGCGAGGATTTTCACCACCTCGCCCTTGAACGAGCGGGCATCGATTTCCAGCGGCACTTGCCGGGCATCTTCGGCAAACGGCGGCGCCAGCAGCTTCACTCGCTCATCAAAAACAAAGGGGGCATCACCAAGCATCTGCTTGTGATAGAAGCCCCACATCACCGACGGCACCGGGTCCTTGCCCGGATCGATATTCGCGGCCTGAACGATCCAGGGAAACCAGCAGGCCAACAGACATGTCACTCGCCAGCTCATCAACTGCTCCTATTGATACATCTCGGGCACGTCATACCGCAGGCCGTAATGGCTGTAGATCGTTTTCACCGAGCCGTCGCGGATGAGGCCTTCCAGTGCCTCTTCCACGGCATAGGCCAATTGCCGATTGCTTTCGTGCACCGCCATGCCGATTTCCCAAAGCTGTTTGCCCATGTTCGGATAGGCGTTCTCCGCCAGTGCCACTTGCGGGTCGGCCGCTTCATGCACCTGCCAGTCAATTTCGCCACGCATGGCCATCACCGCGTCGACCTCTCCGGCCTTCATGGCCGCAAATGCCTGGGGTACGCCTGGGTAGTGGTGGGTTTTGCCGGCGAGCATGCCGTTGAACACCGAGGTCAGGTAGAACGACGGCACGCTGTCGACCTCGACGCCAATCGGGTGGTGCTCGAACACTGCAACGCTGGCGACCTTGTCCAGTCGGCGACGATCGTAAGCCACTTGCCATTGTTCGTTCTGGTAGGGGCCGAACATCACCACATGGCCGTTTTCCAGTTCGCCCAATTCGTTGCGCCTTTGCGCGTAGTCACGGTCGTAGGGCACCCGCATCATCAGGTCGGCCAGTTGCTGGTTGTGCAGAGCACTGGCGCGCCATATGTAATCGCGCAGATCGTCGTCGAGCTTTTCACCGGCAGGCGCCCACATCAGCGTCAAGCGCACACCGAGTGCCTTGGCCAACGCCTCGGCGAGTTCTACATCAACGCCTCGGGGCTGGCCGGCTTGCTCAAAACTGTAAGGGGCGAAGTCTTTGTAGACCGCCACTTTCAGTTCCCCGGCGGCGATCATTTCGTCGTAATTGCGAACCTGCGCCTGCACCGCCTGGCAGCACAGCCACACAGCGCTGATCAATACCGCGAGCAGACGCATGGGGTTACTCCTCGACGTGAACGCTGTCCAGATAAGTGCGCACCGCCCACAACGCTTCCTGGCTCAAGTAGTCAGCCATTTTCGGCATGTAGACCCGGCCGTCACGCACTGCGCCATGACGGACGCGTTCGACAAACCACTCATCTCCCGACTCAGCGACATCCAGCATGCGCAAGTCAGGGGCAATCCCGCCGGACTTGGCTTCCAGGCCATGGCACGCCGCACAGTTCTGGTTGTAGGCCGACGAGCCGATTTCCAGCGCTTTGTCGTGCTCCGGGGAGGTGCGGTAGGGGTTCACTGCCGCCCAGCCATCGCCATCGACCTGAACACCGGCGTCCTTGATGGGCGTCAGGCCTTTTGTTTCCACGGCTTGAGGCACCACGTTGCCGTGAGCCCATACGGAACCTGCACTGATAACACCGGCCAGCAGCCCGGCGATAAGTAAGGCGTTGCGTTTTGTTGTCATTGTTATGCCCTCTGGATTGCACGCAAAACCTCTTGGCAGAGGCTATGGCACCCATCTTAGAAACGGCTTCGCATTCACCCCATGCTGCTTTGGTGTTCGCCGCCTAGTCCCTTGGTAGTAAGGCGATGGATCGACACCGGGAGCAGCCCTAGCGACCCGGGGTGGTGGGCAACACGGGTAACGGCAGTGGATGCGGGCCGTGAAGCCGGTCGACGCCGATCAGGGTCAAAATCAGCAAAAAAGGCAGGAGCAGCGCTTTGATAATTCGCATGGACGTTCTCCTCCCGGGCGATGACCGTTGCAGCCCATGCTAGAGCCGCGCCGCACGGGGCGAGTTACTACCTTGGTACTGGCCGACCGGTACTTTCTGCATATTTCCCCAGCTCGACGGGCTTCCTATGCTGGCGCTACCTGTAAAGGAGTGCCCTATGCGCCAGCTTGCCCCTTACGCCTTGCTCTACCTGCTGGCGATTGCCTGCGCTGCGGGCGTGGCCACCCACAGCCAGGCGGCAGACGCGCCATTGCAGGTGCGAATCGGCTACCTGGGGTATCGCCCCGATCCGGGGCCACTGTTGTCGAACGTCATTCCCGAGCCGGCTGATGCCGGGCTGCGCGGCGCCGAACTGGCGATCACCGACAGCAACAGCACCGGGCGTTTTCTCAACCATGGTTACAGCCTGCTCAGCGCCAGCGTCGACAACCCGCAAGCCTTGCTTGAAGCGGCCAAAAACCAGCACGCACAGGGCCTGCGTCTGTTTGTGGTGAACGCTCCGGTCGACACCTTGCGCCAACTCAGCGCCGCCCTGCCCGACAGCCTGCTATTCAACGCCGGCAGTCCCGACGACCGCTTGCGCACCACCGATTGCTTGCCGAACGTGCTGCACACCTTGCCGAGTCGGGCGATGCTCGCCGATGCCCTGGCGCAATTTCTGGTGGTGCGCAAATGGCAACGGGCGCTGCTGATTGTCGGCCCGACTCCTGACGATCAAGCCTATGCCGCCGCCCTGCGCCGCGCCGCCAAGCGCTTCGGTCTGCAACTGGTCGCGGAAAAACCCTGGAGCTTCGATAACGATCAACGCCGCAGCGCCCAAGCCGACATGCCGCTCTTCACCCAGACCGCCGAATATGACGTGGTGCTGGTGGCCGATGAACGCGGCGACTTCGGTGAATACGTGCCCTACCAGACCTGGTTCCCGCGCCCGGTCGCCGGCACTCAGGGCCTGACCCCGGTGGGCTGGCACAAGACCGTGGAAACCTACGGCGCTGCGCAGCTGCAAAAGCGTTTTGAAGCCCTGGCCGGACGCTGGATGAACGACCGCGATTTCGCTGCGTGGATCGCCGTGCGCAGCATCGCCAGCGCCGTGAGCAAACTGGGGCAGACCGAGCCGATGGCGATCCGGACGCTTGAAATCAGCGATCAACTGCCGCTGGACGGTTTCAAAGGACGCAAGCTCAGTTATCGCCCATGGAACGGCCAATTGCGCCAGCCGATCCCCATCGTCCAGCCCCGGGCACTGGTCAGTACCTCACCGCAGGACGGATTTCTGCACCCCTTCAACGAAATGGACAGCCTGGGCTACGACAAGCCCGAGGTCAGCTGCCGCTTTCCCTGACTCGATAATTACAACAACAAGGAATCCGCCATGCGCCGCACCCTGCTTTCATGCGCCCTGCTGCTCGCCGCCGGCCATGCCGCTGCCAGTACCGCCTGGGTCTCCAACGAAAAGGACAACACCCTGAGCCTGATCGACATGCAGACTCAGCAAGTCACCGACACCTTGCCCGTCGGCCAGCGCCCGCGCGGCCTGCTGCTGTCCCATGACAACAAGCTGCTGTACATCTGCGCCAGCGACTCGGACCGGGTCCAGGTGATGGACGTAGCCACGCGCAAGATCATCAAGGAACTGCCTTCAGGCAAAGACCCCGAACAATTCGCCCTGCACCCCAACAACCGCTGGTTGTACGTCTCCAACGAAGACGATGCGCTGGTCACCGTGATCGACACCGAAACCTCCAAAGTGCTCGGCCAGATCAACGTCGGCGTCGAGCCCGAAGGCATGGCCGTCAGCCCCGACGGCAAGTGGGCGGTGAACACCAGCGAAACCACCAACATGCTGCACTGGATCGACACCAGCACCCAGACCCTCGCCGACAGCACCCTGGTGGACCAGCGACCGCGCTTTGTCGAGTTCAATCAGGACGGTTCACAGCTTTGGGCTTCAGCGGAAATTGGCGGCACGGTGACGATTCTCGATGTGGCCAGCCGCAAGATCCTCAAGACCCTGAACTTCCAGATCAAAGGCGTGCACCCGGACAAGGTCCAGCCGGTGGGGATCAAGCTCAGCGCCGATGGCAAGTACGCTTTCGTCGCACTCGGCCCGGCCAATCATGTGGCGGTCATCGATGCCAAGACATTCGACATCCTCGACTACCTGCTGGTGGGCCGGCGTGTCTGGCAGTTGGCATTCACACCGGACCAAAAACAACTGCTGGCCACCAATGGCGTCAGCGGTGATGTGTCGATCATCGATGTCGACAGCCTGAAGGTGAGCAAATCGGTGAAAGTCGGACGCTACCCGTGGGGCGTGGTGGTGACGCCATGAACGCCCTGGAAGTCAGCGACCTGAGCTTCGCCTACGGCCCCCGGGAAGCCTTGCGCCATTTGAATTTCAGCCTGGAACCGGGGCGTTTCGCCGCTTTACTGGGCCCCAACGGCGCCGGCAAATCGACCCTGATCGCCCTGCTGACCCGGCTCTATGACCTGCAACACGGTGACATCCGGGTCGGTGGGAATTCATTGCGCCAGGCACCTCGCCCGGCACTCAAGCAGTTAGGTGTGGTGTTTCAGCAAAGCACGCTGGACCTGGACCTCAGCGTTGAGCAGAACCTGCGTTATCACGCGGCGTTGCACGGCTTGTCGCGGCGCCAGACCGGCATTCGTGTCGACGCCGAGTTGACCCGTCAAGCCCTGACTGAACGCCGCCACGAACGGGTGCGCGAACTCAATGGCGGTCATCGCCGTCGGGTGGAAATCGCCCGCGCCCTATTGCATGAGCCGCGCCTGTTGCTGCTTGACGAAGCCAGTGCAGGGCTCGATCCCGCCAGTCGCCTGGCGCTCAACCAGCACATTCGCAACCTGTGCCGCGAGCACCACATCAGCGTGCTCTGGGCCACTCATTTACTGGACGAAGTGCAGGCCGGCGACGATTTGCTGATTCTCCATCTGGGCCGGTTGGTGGCCAGCGGACAGGCCAGTGAATTGAGCCTGGAATACGGCGCAGACCTCGGCTCAGTCTTCACCCGCCTGACCACGTTGGCGACCACAGGAGTTGCTCGATGAATGCTTACTGGCAATGTTTTAGCGGCATCGTGTTGCGCGAATGGCTGCGCTTTGTGTTGCAGCGCACGCGATTTCTCAGTGCGCTGGTACGGCCGCTGTTGTGGCTACTCGTGTTCGCCGCCGGTTTCCGGGCGGCCCTGGGCATCGCGATCATCGAGCCCTACGACACCTACATTCCGTACGAGGTCTACATCATCCCTGGCCTTGCCTGCATGATTCTGCTGTTCAACGGCATGCAAGGCTCGCTGTCGATGGTTTACGACCGCGAAATGGGCAGCATGCGCGTGCTGCTGACCAGCCCGCTGCCGCGAACCTTTCTGCTGTGCAGCAAGCTGTTGGCCACTTCACTGATTTCACTGCTGCAGGTCTATGCCTTTTTGGCGATTGCCTGGGTTTACGGCGTGCAGCCACCGGCCATGGGTTTGTTGATTGCCCTGCCCGCGCTGTTGCTGGTGGCGTTGATGCTCAGCGCACTGGGCCTGTTGCTGTCGAACGCCATTCGCCAGTTGGAGAACTTTGCCGGGGTGATGAATTTCGTGATCTTCCCGCTATTTTTCCTCTCATCGGCGCTGTATCCGCTGTGGAAAATGCGTGAGGCCAACGAGTGGTTGTACTGGCTGTGCGCGGTGAACCCGTTCACTCATGCGGTGGAGCTGGTGCGGTTTGCCCTTTATGAACGCTTCAATCCGCTCGCACTGGCGGTGTGTGGGGGGCTGACCGTGATGTTCACGTTACTCGCCGTGCTCACCTTCAACCCGCAGCATGCGGCCTTGCGCAAAGCCGGCTAATGACACAGCGCCGCACCGTTGATCTTCATTGAACACGGCAAAATTACTACTTTAGTACGGGTTTACCTGTCTATCGTCTCATTCCCAACGCACCCCGACTGGCATGTAATAGGTTCATAACTATAAGGATTGAACCCATGCCGCGTGCCCGACGTTGTCTGTTGCGCCCTACTCTCGCTGCGCTGTCGCTGAGCCTGTTGCTGGGCACCGCGCAGGCTGAGCCAGCGCTGTTTTCGCCCGATGGCTATCGCATCGACCTGTACCGCAGCCCGACGCCCAACAGCCTGCAAGGCGCGACGCTGATTGACACCCCTGCCCTGCAAGACCTGCTCAGTCAAACCCCTGCCCCGATTCTGATCGACGTCTATCGCCGCCAATGGCTGCAAGGGCGTTTTATCGAAGACCAGCCCCATGAAAACCTGCCCGGCAGTCATTGGCTGGCCAATACCGGCGACGGCAACCTGACGCCCGACTGGCAGGCTTACTTTGCGCGAAACCTGAAGGCATTGACCGCCGGCGATCCGGCGCAACCGCTGGTCTTCTATTGCCGCTCCGACTGCTGGTTGAGCTGGAACGCGGTTAAACGTGCCGCCACCATGGGCTATAAGACGTTGTATTGGTATCGCGACGGCCTGGACGCCTGGCAAGCGGCA
This sequence comes from Pseudomonas sp. OV226, assembly GCF_003148705.1. Lineage (NCBI taxonomy): Bacteria > Pseudomonadati > Pseudomonadota > Gammaproteobacteria > Pseudomonadales > Pseudomonadaceae > Pseudomonas > Pseudomonas sp. OV226. The sequence goes on from NZ_QGGS01000007.1 coordinate 87,749, forward strand.
AACCTGCCCGTGAAGCCCGCCCGGCCCGAACCTTTCCCCTGACCTTTACGCTGGCGTGTTGTTGCCACACCATAATCAAAATAATGAGGTGAAAGGCTATGTACAAAATTCTGATTGCCGACGATCACCCGCTGTTCCGCGAAGCAATTCATAACGTCATCAGCGATGGTTTCCCGAACAGCGAAGTCATGGAAACGGCCGACCTCGACAGTGCCCTGGCGCTCACTCAGGAACACGACGACCTGGACCTGATCCTGCTCGACCTGAACATGCCCGGCATGCATGGTCTCAATGGCCTGATCAACCTGCGCAACGAGGCGCCCACCATTCCGGTGGTGATTGTCTCCGCCGAGCAGGACAAACAGATCGTCCTGCAAGCCATCACTTACGGCGCCGTGGGCTTCATCACCAAGTCTTCGCCGCGCACGCAGATGACCGACGCCATCCAGCAAATCCTCAACGGCAATGTCTACCTGCCCCCGGACATCATTCGCACGACCAAAAGCAGCACTCACCGGCGGATGAACGACACCCCGAGCTTCCCGCCCGAACTGCTCCAGGCCCTGACCCGCAAGCAATTGCAGGTGCTTGAGCGCATGACCAAAGGTGAGTCGAACAAACAGATCGCCTACACCCTGGAAATTGCCGAAACCACGGTCAAGGCCCACGTCTCGGCGATCCTGCGCAAACTCAACGTGCACAACCGGGTGCAGGCGATCTTGAGTGCCGGGGATATTGATTTCGGGTCTTATTTGCGGCGTTGAAATTAGGGGCAACCGATGGACCGCGTCGCCCCCATCGCGAGCAAGCTCGCTCCCACAGGTACAACGCGACCCTTATGGGAGCAAGCCTTCAAGGCCTGCCGAGTAGATGGCTCATCGCGGTCTTGAGTTTCATTGGCCGCACCGGTTTGTGCATCAGGGTATGGCCCAACTCACGGATTTGCAGTTTGAGTTCATTGCTGTAGTTGGCCGTGATCATCATTGCCGGGATCGGTGAAGCCCGACGGGCATTGATCCGGGCGACGGCGTCGACACCGTTCTGATCGTTGTCCAGATGGTAGTCCGCGATCAGCAGGTCGGCCTCGGCGTGGTAGTTGTCCACTTGCCGGGCCAGATCCTCTTCCGACAGCGCCGTGACCACCCGACAACCCCACCCTTCCAGCAACGTGCGCATACCGGCGCAAATGGTCGCGTCGTTGTCCAGCACCCATACCCGCGCGCCGCGCAAGCGCTCAAGCATCGGCTCGCTCATCTGCAATGTCGGCTGAGGCTTGGGCGCTGTTGCACTCAACGGCACTTCGACCGAGAACATCGAACCCTTGCCCGGCCAGGAGCGCACCTGGATGCGATGCCCGAGAATGCCGGCAATTTTCTCGACAATCGCCAGGCCCAGTCCCAGGCCGCGATCCTGATCCGGACGCTGCACGTCACCGCGTTTGAACTCCTGAAAAATCTCTTCCAGGCGATGTTCGGCGATGCCCATGCCCGTGTCCCAGACCTGAATCAATAACCGCTGGTGATGGCGTCTGCAGCCCAAAACCACACGACCGCTGTAGGTGTAACGAATCGCATTGCTCAACAAATTGCGCAGGATGCGCGCCAATAGCTGGATGTCACTGCGCACCAAGGCCGAACAGGCAACAAAGCGCAGTTCAAGGCCCTCGCTGCGCGCCACCTGGGTGTATTCAGCCGCCAGGTTTTCCAACAGTTCGCTCAGGGCGAACGGCGCAATATCGGCCTTGATCACCCCGGCATCGAGCTTGGAAATATCCACCAGCGTGCCCAACAGGTTTTCCACGTCTTCCAGGGAGTTACTGACATTGCGCACCAGAATTTCGTTGGAGATGGGCTCGCGCCGCTCCATCAATGCACTGGTGAACAATCGTGCGGCGTTCAGCGGTTGCAACAGGTCATGGCTGACCGCCGCCAGAAACTTGGTCTTCGACAGGTTGGCCTGCTCGGCTTCAAGCTTGGCCTCGCGCAAACGGGATTCCACCCGACGACGCTCATCGATTTCACGCAACAACTGGTCATTGAGGGTGGTCAGTTCTGCGGTGCGCTCACACACCCGCAGCTCAAGATTCTGGTACGCCTGGTGCAACGCCTCGGCGGTACGGCGGCGTTCGGTGATGTCGCGAATCAACACGAAAATCCCCACCACCTCCCCTGTCGCCAGTCGATTGGGCACATAGGAGCGCAGCATGTAGCGTTCCTGATTATTGACGTTGGTCTCGGCGAACTCGAACGTGACGCTCTCACCGGCCAACGCCCGGGCCACGTAAGACTCCAGGCGCTGGTAATGCTGTTCGCTGTGCACTTCACGCAGGCTCTGACCGAGCATCACGCCACGGGGCCAGCAGTACCACTCTTCGTAAACTTTGTTGGTGAACTCGTAAACCAGATCGGCATTGAGGTAGGCGATCAGCGCCGGGACGTGGTCAGTGATCAGGCGAATCCAGCGCTCGCTTTCACTCAGTGCCTCGGCGTGCTGGTAGCGCTCGGTGATGTCGGTGAAGGTGTTGACGAATCCGCCAGTGGGCAGCGGATGCGTGCGGATCTCCAGGACCCGGCCGTCATAGAGGCGTTGTTCGCATTCCTGTACAGGCCGGCCGTTGCCATCGCGACTGGCCGGGGTGAGCAAATTCAACTCCGTGTCGGCAATCACTTCGGCAAACGGTCGATGGGCAGCAACCGGTGCCAGGCCGCTCAATTCGAGGAAACGCCGGTTCCACAACTCCAGGATGCCGTCGGCGTTGACCATGGCGACCCCTTGGGACAGGTTATCGACCGCCCGCTGCAACAAATGCGATTTCTGCGCCACGGCCTGCTCGCGGCGCACGGTTTCGCTGAGTTTGACGTCAGTAATGTCGGTGAACAGGATGACCCGCCCGCCTTCCTGAGTCGGCCGCTCGCTGACCTGCAGCCAACGTCCGTTCAGCAGGCGATAGAGCAGGCTCTCGTCAGCATTGCCGCGCGGTTCTTCGGTGAACAACCCGTTGTTCATCATCAGGCGCTTGACCTCGGTCAGGCGCATGCCCGCGTTGATCCGCACCCGGCTGTTGCTCCAGAACGCCTTGAAGCGGCTGTTGAACAAGACAATTCGCTGGTCGGCGTCGAACAATACAAAGGCATCGGAAATGCTCTCGATGGCATCGATCAGATGTCGATGCGCCGTTTCGGCGCGCAGGCGTGCCTCACTGAGCAAATGATTGCCAGCCTTGAGTTCGGCCATGGCCTGGTTCAAGGCATCGGTGCGCTCACGCACCTGCTCGGCCAGCACCACTGAGTGCTGGAACGCCGCATATGGATCGTTGCCGCGCGTGATGCCGGACTCGATGCGCTCGATCAGCGCCGCGTTGATGCGTTGAAGTTTGTGGTTATCGTGCAGCAGGCTGGCGACTTCTGCCTGGAGTTCAGCGGTGCCCCGGGGACCGGCCTCGGGCAATGGCAACGCCGGTGAAGGTCTGGTTGATGTGCATGCCATTGAACTGTTCTCCGTAGGTGTTGAAACCCATCACCCGCTGCTCGCGCAAAAACGTTCCGATTGCGTCGAGACTGCCGTCGTCTTCCAGCTCCAGACGCCTGAGAAAGCAGTCACAACCGATGGTCAGCAACAAGTCGCCCAAGCGCTCCTGTAACCCCTCGAACAGGTTTTGCAGGTTCGGCAACATCGGGCCTGGGGTCATGGCGGTGAGCACGATGCCGTTCTCCACGGCGCAGTAAAAACTCAGGCTCAAGTCCGGGTGCACCTGCTGAATGGCGCGCACGTAATACTGTTCGTTGATGCGCACGGCCAAGGGGTGTGCAGCGAAGATCCGGTGATCCAGCTCATCAACCGGAACGCCAATGTGCCTGGCGTACTCGGCGGCGGCCGGTTCGGCGTTGAGTTCATAGACTCGGCGCGAGGCGCTGTCGGCCCCGGTGACCACCAGTTTTTCGGCCCTGGGCAGAATGTGGTGGGTGGTGAACACTTCAAAATCCAGCCAGGTATTGACCAGCACCACCACTGCCGCGCCGCTGTGGAATTCGCCGTCGAAGTAAACGTGGGTATGGGTCAGGTAATTGTCGTCACCGGCCGAACCGCCAAAATGCGGAATGTCGCCCAACGCGGCACTGAGCGCCGCGAGGACCATTTCTTCACGGCTGGACAAACCATCGAGCAACGTCAGGGCAAAGCTGTTGCCCTTGATCGGGGCCAGGGTGTTACTGCGACAGCCACTGACCAGACGCTCGACCATTTGCTGGGCATCGATCAGGCTGAAGTGTTCCATTTCGTCGATCAGCTCGACCGCAATGGAGAAGTGCCGATGATCAAAACCCACTGCCGTCACGCAATTGCGCCCATAGCCCAGCGGGGTGATTTCCCCGGCGCTGGTGCAACCCACCAGACGAATACCGCCGAAGCTGTGTTGCAAGGCCTGCCCTAGCGCCTGCAAGTCATACTCGGCGGAACAGAAAAACAGCACGAAACCCAGATGCGGGTGCAACAATTGCCGCGCCAGTTCTTGCGCCACTTGCCGGGCATCGGTGGCTTGGGACATTGCGCTGACAATGCCTGCGCCTTGGGCCTGCTCCATGATCGCCCCCCGCAGGTGCGTAGATATGAGGCATGAGTGTACGAAGCCTGTGGGTCGTAACGAATGCTACTTGGGTAGCGGGTAACCACTTCGATGGGATGAGAAGGGTCGAGACCCCGGCTGCGATGCGCACAGCCAGGGTCACGACCAAGGGTTACCAGGTCAACACGGCCCCCACCGCAACGGTATCGGTGTTTTCGTTCTGGGCGCTGGTGTCATGACCGTTGATTTCGAACTGGTTGTACTCGGCGACAAGTTTGAGGTTGTCATTCACGTCATGGAACAGCGCAATACCGCGCGTTTCGTAGTCCGCGCCACTGCCGACCACGCCATTGCCATCATCGTTGGTCTTGCCGTAGGACAGGGCCAGGCGGTTTTTGCCCAGTTTGTAGGAGCCTTGCAGCAGGTATCCGTCGCTGTCGACGTTGCGCAAGGTTGGCTCGCCGGCGTTGTTGGTGAAGAACGGATTGATGCCTTTGGCCTGGAACCCGGACCCGGTGAGTGACAACCCGCCCATCTTCGCCTGCACGCCATAGCCAACCCCTTTAGAGGTGACTGTGTTGACGGTGGAGTCGGTATTGTCCGAAGTCTGGTAACTGCCATTGACCCAGCTGTAGATCTTCGCCCCGGCGACGTCGAACTGGTACGTGATCTCGCTCTCGGTGCGCGGGTTTTCCTGATAAGCCTTGCCCGTCGGGCTGCTGTCGTTGGTATCAACCGGGTCCATGATCCCGACCGCTACGCGCAAACCGTCCATGACCGGCGTGCGGTAGGTGATCTGCGATGTCGGGAACGGATACGGATACCCGGTGCCGATGTTGCCGAACGAGACGCCGCCGCCATCCACCAACCCCAAGGTATCGCTGACCTGACCGTAACCGGCGAGCATTTCATCGAGCAGGATGTTGGAGCGGGCAAACAGGCCGAAGTCCTTGCCGATCAGCACTTCACCCCACTCAGCGTTTGCCACCGTACCGTAGAACTGCCGCACATCGATGGCGGTGTCGGTGCCGTTGGTTTGGCTGTCGTTGATGGTCACCCAAAACGAGGCCCGGGCACCGAGCTTCAGGTCATCGACCTGCTTGCCCATGTTGAAGCCCAGGTAGTTGGGCAGAAACCCCATCTTTACCCGCGCCTGTCGGCGGTCGAACTGATCACCGGCACGGTCGACATCGCTGTTCACATAAAATGCGTTGATGTAGCCGTCGGTCGAGAATGTGGTCTGGTCCTTGTCATACAGCATGATCTCGGCCTCGGCCATTGAGCTCAGGCCAAGGCCGGACAGGCTGGCGATGAAGAGGGGTAAAAAGCGATGCTTGACGTTCTTATTGTTGTACATGGCGCGCTCCGCGACAGGGGACGAGGTGTCGGAAGCGATTATCGAAAGGTGACCGGCGGCGCCATACGCTGCCTTGGGAGCGGTGCTCAAGTGCTTTGGCAGGGCCGGGAACGCATGACAACTACGGTGTAAGACCGGCCGTCGGCACGGCCCGGAACTCAAGGTGTAGGTCTGTTGACCCACTTGGAAGTCATAGACCTCAGTACTGGCTAAACGCCTACTCTGAACAGCATATAAGCCGCAATCACCATGCAGATGCTGGCAAAGCCCACCTGCAGCGCCCGGGCCGGCACATGCGCACAAAGCTTGCGGCCAACGATCATGCCGGCGATGCTGGCGACGATGAAGATTGCGCCGAGACTGTCGATTCGCACGCCGGCATGAAACGCACCGATCACGCCGATGGCGGAAATCAGGCTGATCACCATCAAGGAAGTGGCAACGATGCCGCGCATCTGCACATCAGTGAGCTGCTTGAACGCCGGGACAATCAGAAAACCGCCGCCCACCCCAAGCAGCCCCGACACCACACCGGTAACCGCGCCGAGCGCGGCCAAGGTCGCCGTACATTTGGCAGTCCAGGAAAAACGCCCGGTCTGCTGATCGAGCATGCAGTTTTTCTGGCCCCAGTTGGCGTGGCCGTGATCGCTTGGCCCTTCGTCCTTGCGTTCACGTCGCAGCATCCGCCAGGCAACCATGACCATCAGCATACTGAACAGGACCATCAGGATTTTTTCCGGCAACTGATGGGCGAAGTAAATGCCGACCGGTGAAAACACCGCGCCGAGTAACGCGATCAGCAACGCCGCGCGATAACGCACCAGGCCATGCCGCAATCCGTCAATCGCCCCGACCGCCGCCGCACTGCCCACGGCAAACAAGGCGACGGGTGCCGCTTGGGTCATGGTCAAGCCCAGCCCCAATACCAGGGCCGGCACCGCAAGAATGCCGCCACCGGCCCCGGTCAACCCGAGGACCAGGCCCATGACCACCCCAAAAAAACTCGCCAGCAACATAAACCACTCGTGATCTGCGAAAAAAAGCCGGGACCGCCCGGTATCGATGACTGACAGGATAGAGCCCGCGCAGATTTTTTCATCATTTGAATTAATCCGGGCTGGCCAATGCGGGGAAAATGAATCTACCCTCAGCACTCGCCCAGTAAGAAACGCTCACCATGCCTGCCCTGATCAAAGCCTTCCTCGACCCCGCCTCGTCGACCTATAGCTACGTGATTTATGAAACCGATGGCGGCCACTGCGCCATCGTCGACCCGGTGCTCGATTACGACCCGGCGGCCGGGCGGACCGCGACCACCCAACCCGACAAGATCATCGCCTTTGTTCGTGAACATCATTTGCAGGTGCAATGGCTGCTGGAAACCCACGCCCATGCCGATCACTTGTCTGCCGCGCCTTACCTGCGCCGCGAGCTGGGCGGCAACATTGCGATTGGCCAGTCGATCAGCCTGGTTCAGGGCGTGTTCAAAAACCTGTTCAACCTGGAGCCGGAATTTCGCATTGACGGCTCGCAGTTCGATCATCTGTTCGCACCGGATGAGTCGTTCATGATCGGCAACCTCAAGGCCACCGCCCTGCACGTACCCGGCCACACGCCGGCGGACATGGCTTACCTGGTCGACGGCGATGTGATTCTGGTGGGCGACACCCTGTTCATGCCGGATGTGGGCACCGCGCGTTGCGACTTTCCCGGCGGCAACGCGAATCAGTTGTTTACCTCGATCCAGAAATTGCTGGCGTTTCCGGCCAGCGTGCGTCTTTACATCTGTCACGATTACCCGCCCGAAGGCCGCGAATCCCAGTGCATGACCACGGTCGGCGAACAGCGTAAAAGCAACATTCACGTGCATGACGGCATTGATGAGACCGCCTTCGTTGAAATGCGCACGCGCCGCGACGCCGGGTTGGGCATGCCGAACCTTCTGCTGCCGGCGATTCAGGTGAATGTGCGGGCCGGGAATCTGCCGCCGCCTGAGGACAATGGCGTGACGTACCTGAAAATCCCCATCAACAAACTCTGACGTTCGATTACTTCCACGCTGACTCCCCACCCTTCGTAGCAGCTGTCGAGCACCGCGAGGCTGCGTCTGCGGTTTACCTGACAAAACTCGATGGCCAGGTTTGCGACGGCTGCGCCGCCGGACGCTGCCTCGCGTGGCTCGTCAGCTGCTACGGGGACGGGGTCAGCTCGAAAGGGTCAGGCCGTTGGCCGGCAATGGCAGTGCGGTTTTGTAGCGCACTTGCTTGAGGGCAAAGCTTGAACGGATGTTCGCAACGCCAGGGACTTTGGTCAGGAAATCCATCATGAAGCGCTCCAGCGACTGAATGGTAGGCACCAGCACCCGGATCAAATAGTCCGGGTCGCCAGCCATCAAATAGCACTCCATCACTTCCGGGCGATCCGAGATCGCCTCCTCAAAATGTTGCAACGCTTCTTCCACCTGCTTCTCCAGGCTCACGTGAATGAACACATTGACGTGCAGCCCAAGCAGATCGGCATCCAGTAGCGTCACTTGCTCACGAATCAAGCCCAGTTCTTCCATCGCCTTGACCCGGTTGAAGCACGGTGTCGGCGACAAGTTGACCGAGCGTGCGAGGTCGGCGTTGGTGATGCGCGCATTCTCCTGAAGGCTGTTGAGAATGCCGATATCGGTACGGTCCAATTTGCGCATGAGACAAAACCACCTGTTTTTTTTGTATATGCAGATTTTTTATCCCCAAATGATCTCCAGTGCAACGAAACAGAGATAAATATTCTTCTTCGCCGGGCCTATGATTGTTGTAGGACAAGATTTCTTCCACAGAAGAATGACGGTCAGCTCACTACAAGAAATTCACAAGATCGAGCGTAGAAGCCATGAACCAAGCGTACGAACCGCTGCAACTGCACGTTCCCGAACCATCGGGCCGTCCTGGCTGCAAAACCGACTTCTCCTACCTGCGTCTGACCGACGCCGGCACGGTGCGCAAACCTTCCATCGACGTCGAACCCGCCGACACCGCCGACCTGGCCAAAGGGCTCATTCGCGTGCTCGACGACCAGGGCAATGCCCTCGGTCCGTGGGCTGAAGGCGTACCGGTCGAGATCCTGCGCAAGGGCATGCGTGCCATGCTCAAGACGCGGATCTATGACAACCGCATGGTGGTCGCCCAGCGTCAGAAAAAAATGTCGTTCTACATGCAGAGCCTCGGCGAAGAAGCCATCGGCAGCGGCCAGGCCCTGGCGCTGAACGTTGATGACATGTGCTTCCCGACGTACCGCCAACAAAGCATCCTGATGGCACGAGACGTGCCGCTGGTGGACCTGATCTGCCAACTGCTGTCCAACGAGCGCGATCCGCTCAAGGGCCGTCAGCTGCCGATCATGTATTCGGTCAAAGACTTCGGTTTCTTCACCATTTCCGGCAACCTCGCCACCCAATTCGTACAGGGTGTGGGCTGGGGCATGGCCTCGGCGATCAAGGGCGACACCAAAATCGCTTCGGCCTGGATCGGTGACGGAGCCACCGCTGAATCAGACTTCCACACCGCCCTCACCTTCGCCCACGTGTACCGTGCGCCGGTGATCCTCAACGTGGTCAACAACCAGTGGGCGATCTCCACCTTCCAGGCGATTGCCGGTGGTGAAGCCACCACGTTCGCCGGTCGTGGCGTCGGTTGTGGCATTGCCTCCCTGCGGGTTGATGGCAACGATTTCGTCGCAGTCTATGCGGCGTCTGCCTGGGCCGCCGAACGCGCCCGCCGCAACCTCGGCCCGACCATGATCGAATGGGTCACCTACCGCGCCGGCCCCCACTCCACCTCCGATGACCCGTCCAAGTACCGTCCTGCCGACGACTGGAGCTACTTCCCGCTGGGCGACCCGATTGCCCGCCTCAAGCAGCACCTGATCAAGATCGGTCACTGGTCCGAAGAGGAACACACCGCCGTCAGCGCCGAACTGGAAGCCCAGGTCATCGCCGCGCAGAAAGAAGCCGAACAGTACGGCACCCTCGCCGGTGGCCAGATTCCAAGCGCCGCGACCATGTTCGAAGACGTCTACAAAGAGATGCCGGAGCACTTGAAGCGCCAGCGTCAAGAGTTGGGGATCTGACATGAACGACCACAACAACAATATCAAGCCGGAAACTGCCATGACCACGACCACCATGACCATGATCCAGGCCCTGCGCTCGGCCATGGATGTGATGCTTGAGCGTGACGACAACGTCGTGGTCTTCGGCCAGGACGTCGGTTACTTCGGCGGCGTGTTCCGTTGCACCGAAGGCCTGCAGACCAAGTACGGCACCTCCCGGGTGTTCGACGCGCCGATCTCCGAAAGCGGCATCGTCGGTGTCGCCGTGGGCATGGGCGCCTATGGCCTGCGCCCGGTGGCCGAGATTCAGTTCGCCGACTACGTGTACCCGGCATCGGACCAGATCATTTCCGAAGCCGCCCGCCTGCGCTATCGCTCGGCCGGTGAGTTCACCGCACCGATGACCCTGCGCATGCCTTGCGGCGGCGGTATCTACGGCGGCCAAACCCACAGCCAGAGCATCGAGGCGATGTTCACTCAGGTGTGCGGTCTGCGCACGGTCATGCCGTCCAACCCATACGACGCCAAGGGCTTGCTGATTGCCTCCATCGAAAACGATGACCCGGTGATCTTCCTTGAGCCAAAACGCCTGTACAACGGCCCGTTCGACGGCCACCACGACCGCCCGGTTACCCCATGGTCGAAACACCCGGCCGCACAAGTGCCGGACGGCTACTACACCGTGCCGCTGGACGTCGCCGCCATCGCCCGTCCGGGCAAGGACGTGACCATCCTGACCTACGGCACCACCGTTTACGTCTCGCAAGTGGCCGCTGAAGAAACCGGCATCGACGCTGAAGTCATCGACCTGCGCAGCCTTTGGCCGCTGGACCTGGAGACCATCGTCAAATCGGTGAAGAAAACCGGACGCTGCGTAGTCGTTCACGAAGCGACCCGCACCTGCGGCTTCGGCGCCGAACTGGTCGCCCTGGTGCAAGAGCATTGCTTCCACTACCTGGAAGCGCCTATCGAACGCGTCACCGGTTGGGACACCCCCTACCCGCACGCACAAGAGTGGGCGTATTTCCCTGGTCCGTCCCGTGTGGGCGCGGCTTTGCATCGGGTTATGGAGGTCTGAATGGGCACGCACGTTATTAAAATGCCGGACATTGGTGAAGGCATTGCAGAAGTTGAATTGTCACAGTGGCACGTCAAGGTCGGCGATCTGGTCGTCGAAGATCAGGTATTGGCCGATGTCATGACCGACAAGGCGATGGTCGACATCCCTTCCCCGGTCCACGGCAAGGTGATTGCGCTGGGCGGTGTGCCTGGCGAAGTCATGGCGGTTGGCAGCATCCTGATCAGCATCGAAGTGGAAGGCGCGGGCAACGTTAAAGAGTCGTCCCAGCCGGCCCCGGTTAAAGAAGCACCGGTTGCAGCCCCTAAAGTTGAACCCGTTATCGCCAGCAAACCCGTCGCTGCCGCAGCGCCGCGAGTGGCTGCCTGCCAGGGCCCAATGGTGGCACGCGAGGCCGACGAACGCCCGCTGGCCTCCCCGGCCGTGCGCAAACACGCGCTGGACCTCGGCATTCAATTGCGTCTGGTGCGTGGCAGCGGCCCTGCCGGACGCGTGTTGCACGATGACCTCGACGCCTATCTGGCGCAGGGTCAGTCGAATGCATCGACCGTGCCCTCTGCATACGCCCAGCGTAACGACGAAGAACAAATCCCGGTCATCGGCATGCGCCGCAAGATCGCCCAGCGCATGCAGGACGCCACCCAGCGTGCCGCACACTTCAGTTATGTTGAAGAAATCGACGTCACCGCCGTCGAAGAATTGCGCGCGCACCTGAACGAAAAACACGGTGCGACTCGCGGCAAGCTGACCTTGCTGCCGTTCCTGGTCCGTGCCCTGGTCGTTGCCCTGCGTGATTTCCCGCAGATCAACGCCCGTTATGACGACGAAGCCCAAGTCATCACCCGCCTCGGCGCGGTGCATGTGGGCATCGCCACCCAGGCCGACATCGGCTTGATGGTGCCGGTGGTGCGTCATGCCGAAGCCCGCAGCCTGTGGGACAGCGCGACTGAAATCTCCCGTTTGGCCACCGCCGCACGCAATGGCAAGGCCAGCCGCGATGAACTGTCCGGTTCGAGCATCACCCTGACCAGCCTCGGTGCGTTGGGCGGCATTGTCAGCACCCCGGTGTTGAACCTGCCGGAAGTGGCGATTGTCGGCGTCAACAAAATCGTCGAGCGCCCAATGGTCGTCAAAGGCCAGATCGTGATCCGCAAGATGATGAACCTCTCCAGTTCCTTCGATCACCGTGTGGTCGACGGCATGGACGCGGCGCAATTCATCCAGGCCGTTCGTGGCCTGCTCGAACAACCCGCTACCCTGTTTGTGGAGTAAGGCATGCAGACTTTGAACACAACATTGCTGATCATCGGCGGCGGCCCCGGCGGTTATGTGACCGCGATCCGAGCCGGTCAGTTGGGAATCCCGACCATTCTGGTGGAAGGTGAATCGCTGGGCGGTACATGCCTGAATATCGGCTGCATCCCGTCGAAAGCGCTGATCCACGTCGCTGAGCAGTTTCACCAGACGCAACACCACAGCCAGCATTCAGCCTTGGGCATCAGCGTTTCGGCACCAACCCTCGACATCAGCAAGAGCGTCGAGTGGAAGGACGGCATCGTTGATCGCCTGACCACTGGCGTCGCGGCGCTGCTGAAAAAGAACAAGGTCCAGGTCATTCAAGGCTGGGCCAAGGTGATCGATGGTAAAACCGTCGAGGTTGGCGACACGCGCATTCAGTGCGAGCACCTGGTGCTGGCCACCGGTTCGAAAAGCGTGAACCTGCCGATGCTGCCGATTGGCGGTCCGATCATCTCCTCCACCGAAGCCCTGGCGCCGACGTCCGTGCCCAAGCGACTGACCGTGGTCGGTGGCGGCTACATCGGTCTGGAACTGGGGATTGCCTATCGCAAGCTCGGCGCCGACGTCAGCGTAGTCGAGGCACAGGAGCGGATCCTGCCGGCTTACGACGCTGAACTGACTCAGTCGGTACACGACGAACTGAAAAAACTCGGCGTGAAGCTTTACTTGAAGCATAGCGTTCAAGGCTTTGATTCCTCGAACAATTCTATTCAAGTTCTTGATCCAAACGGCGACACCCTGAACCTGGAAACCGATCAGGTGCTGGTCGCCGTGGGTCGCAAACCGAACACCCAGGGCTGGAACCTCGAAGCGCTGAACCTGGACATGAACGGCTCGGCGATCAAGATCGACAACCGCTGCCAGACCAGCATGCGCAACGTGTACGCCATCGGTGACCTGAGCGGCGAACCAATGCTCGCGCACCGGGCCATGGCTCAGGGCGAGATGGTGGCTGAACTGATCAGCGGTAAAACCCGCGAGTTCAACCCTACCGCCATTGCCGCCGTGTGCTTTACCGACCCGGAACTGGTGGTGGTCGGCCAGACCCCGGACGAGGTCAAGGCGGCGGGTCTGGACTGCATCGTTTCGAGCTTCCCGTTCGCGGCCAATGGCCGGGCGATGACGCTGGAATCGAAAAGCGGCTTCGTGCGGGTGGTCGCTCGTCGGGACAATCATGTGATTGTCGGCTGGCAAGCGGTGGGCGTCGGGGTTTCCGAGCTGTCCACGGCCTTCGCCCAGAGCCTGGAAATGGGCGCGCGCCTGGAAGACATCGGCGGCACCATCCACGCGCATCCGACCTTGGGCGAGGCCGTGCAGGAAGCAGCGTTGCGAGCCCTTGGCCACGCGCTGCACCTGTAAAACCGTACGCAATACCTTGTAGCAGCTGACGAGCCCCGCGAGGCAGCGGCCGGCGACGAAGTCGTCGCAAGACCTGCGACCCAGTGCTGTCAGGCACACCGAGCCAGCCGGATTACGACGACTTCGTCGCCGGACGCTGCCTCGCGGGGCTCGACAGCTGCTACACCGGGACGTATCGATGGTCGCAGAGATCGAATTGCAGGCTGCGAAATGGGTCCGGAATGAAGTATTGTTGTCCCCATCCAAAAAACGTCAGAAGCCTTGAACCGTTTCGACGGTTGTTCAGTGATAGAGGGTGTCATGGGTAACGAAAGCATTAATTGGGACAAGCTGGGTTTTGACTACATCAAGACAGACAAGCGTTTCTTGTCGTACTGGCGCAATGGCGAGTGGGACAAAGGCACCCTGACCGAAGACAACGTGCTGCACATCAGCGAAGGCTCCACCGCCCTTCACTATGGCCAGCAATGCTTCGAAGGCATGAAGGCCTATCGTTGCAAGGACGGTTCGATCAACCTGTTCCGCCCGGACCAGAATGCCCTGCGCATGCAGCGCAGCTGTGCACGTCTGCTGATGCCGTTCGTCGAAACCGAACAGTTCATCGAAGCGTGCAAGGCCGTGGTCCGCGCCAACGAACGTTTCATCCCGCCTTACGGCACCGGCGGCGCGCTGTACCTGCGTCCGTTCGTGATCGGCGTGGGTGACAACATCGGCGTGCGTACCGCGCCCGAGTTCATCTTCTCGATCTTCGCCATTCCGGTTGGTGCCTACTTCAAGGGCGGCCTGACCCCGCACAACTTCCTGATCTCCAGCTTCGACCGTGCAGCCCCACAAGGCACCGGCGCGGCCAAGGTCGGTGGCAACTACGCCGCCAGCCTGATGCCAGGCTCCCAGGCCAAGAAAGCGCACTACGCCGACTGCATCTACCTGGACCCGATGACCCACACCAAAATCGAGGAAGTCGGTTCGGCCAACTTCTTCGGGATCACCCACGACAACAAGTTCGTCACCCCGAACTCGCCGTCGGTACTGCCAGGCATCACCCGCCTGTCGTTGATCGAGCTGGCCAAATCGCGTCTGGGCCTGGAAGTGATCGAAGGCGACGTGTTCATCGACAAGCTCTCGGACTTCAAAGAAGCCGGCGCTTGCGGTACTGCTGCCGTGATCACCCCGATCGGCGGCATCAGCTACAACGATCACCTGCACGTGTTCCACAGTGAAACCGAAGTCGGCCCGGTCACCCAGAAGCTCTACAAAGAGCTGACCGGTGTGCAGACTGGCGACATCGAAGCGCCGGCGGGCTGGATCGTCAAGGTTTGATCTGACGTTGCAGTACGCTTGAGTAAAAAAGCCCGGCCATCCATTGGATGACCGGGCTTTTTTTCATCTGCACCTTATTAATATTTTTATATATCAGTGTCTTACAGCAACTTCATGAGATGTTTCATAAACAGGAGCGGGCGATCCGCTTGAGGGCGGTAACATCAGGTCAAACCGCGTACTCAGTGCCTTGCGCCCCACCGCTGTCAACGTCAACGCCCGGCTGTCCAGATCCTGCGTCACCCATTTGCGCTGGATCGCGGTTTGCAGCAACGCTGCACCCAATGAGCCGCCCAGATGCGGCCGGCGCATGCTCCAATCCAGGCATGGGCAAGCGAAACGACGACGCAAGGTGTTCAGGTCCTTGACCTCGATCCCCAATCCTTCGAACAGCACCTCGCCACTGTCGCTCAGCCGATAGGCCTGCTCATCGGTTTCCAGCAACCAGCCTTTCTCCAGCATCCGGTCATGCAGCAACACCGCCAACGTCCCCGCCATGTGGTCGTAACAGGTGCGGGCAAATTGCAGCCGATCCGGCGTGCGCGAGTTGAACGTCGGCGCAGTGTTCTGGCCAATCACCATCAATGCTTCCAGTGCCTGGGCCACACGCTTGTCCGCCAGGCTGTAATAGCGATGGCGGCCCTGCACGTGCAGCCGCACCAGTGCCAGTTCCTTGAGTTTGGCCAAGTGCGCGCTGGCGGTAGAGGCGCTGACTTCGGCAATTGCCGCCAGCTCGGTGCTGGTGCGTGCATGGCCATCCATCAGGGAACAGAGGATTTTCGTCCGGGCCGGCTCCGCGATGGCTGCCGCGACCTGAGAAACGCCGATGTCGTGTTGTTCTACGTTCATATTTCGCTCCCGGACGAATCAAGGGCTTTTCGGACTGGAGATAGTAGCAACACTTTCCCCGACACGAACAAGGCTGTGGCCCATGGACCCGATCATCGCTGCGACTCATGCCGACCCTTATCCCTATTACGCGCAATTACGTGCACAAGGCGGGCTGGTTTTTCACGAACGACTGAATATGTGGGTAGCCAGCACTGCCCGAGCCGTTGCCGCTGTACTGGCGCATCCCGATTGTCATGTCCGACCGGCGCAAGAACCGGTGCCCAAGGCGATTGCCGGTGGTATGGCGGGCAAGGTATTCGGGCAATTGATGCGCATGAATGAAGGCGAACGGCAGCGCTGTCCGAGGTCGGCGATTGAGCCTGGGTTAGCGCTGATTGATGTGGATGAAGTCAATTCGCTAGTGGCCGCGCGGTTGATCACGCCGCACGCCGATGGGTTATACAACGCCATGTTTCGCGGGCCGGTGTGCGTAGTGGCGGCGTTGCTGGGATTCACGCCGGCTCAGGGTCGGGCGATCAGCGAGCTGACGGCGGAGTTTGTTGCGTGCCTGTCACCGCTCAGCGATCAGGCGCAACTCAATGCCGCACAGGCTGCCGCCGAACATTTACGGGGTTACTTGATTGAGCTTCTCGACGATGCGGATAACAAGAGCCCGCTGCTCGCCGGGATTCGCGGGCGCTTTACGGGTGACCCCGAAACGCTGTTTGCCAATCTGATCGGATTGTTTTCCCAGACGTTTGATGCCACTGCAGGACTGATCGGTAATGCGCTATTGGCAGTGATTCGACATCCATTGCTACTGGAGGCACGCGCAGAAGATGTGATTGCCGAAACCCAGCGTTTTGACCCGTCGGTACAGAACACTCGCCGGTTTGTCGCCGCGCCGTGTGAAATCGAGGGGGTAAGCCTTGATTCGGGCGATGTGATTCTTCTGCTGTTGGCGTCGGCCAATCGCGATCCGCAGCTCAATGATCGTGCGGACGTCTTTCTGGTGGATCGCCCGCAGCGTCGCAGTTTTACCTTCGGCGCCGGAAGGCATCATTGTCCGGGGCACGTATTGGCGTTGGGGATTGCCAGTGCGACGCTGCGGGAGATTCTGGCGCATCGACCTGCGCTGGAGCAGTTTGCCTGGGCGTATCGGCCTTCGCTGAATGGCCGGGTTCCGGTGTTTCGTGACGCGCCATGAGACCTGTCAATCCATTAACGACCCGACACACTCTGCATCCGGCCAGAACAATGCCGCCTGCCCCCGATGCTCGCCGTGCTGATCGATCAGGGTCCAGACCTTGCCTTCGTAAATCATGAAGGCATGGCCGTCCCTGTCCACCCGCCAGCCGCTATAGCCATGAGCAATTCCGTTCGCCGTGACCTGTTCCAGCAGTGACTGGCGCATGGCTCGGTCCAACGGCGAAGCGCTGAACCGTGACGGCATGCCAAGGAACTGCTCGCGATCGTATTTGAAACAGGCCAGCGTCTGTTCATTGGCGTAGAAGAAACGGGGATCGCCTTCAGTGCCATGGGCTAACAGGCTGTAAGGCGCGTGCTCGTGCAACCAATGCAAGCGTTCCGGCCCGGTCAGTGATTCAGGGGCCGGCAGCCCCTGGCCGGTCCAGTGCCGATAAGCCTCGTCCAGCAACTGAACAGCCGCGTATTCGTTGATTGGCGACACGCGCCCTCCCATGCCATTGCGTTGGTGATACGACGCGCCATAGCCTATCCAAATCGATCAGAAAAATCCTCTGACCTTACCTTGCATTAATTACATCAGGTTAAAGGAGTAATTACCTGCGATGCGTTTATCGAGAGTGGCTTTCTCCCTAGAGTCACCGCAACAAAACCCGCGAGGCGCCATTGATGCAAACCCTACTGGACACGTCTCTGAGTTCTTTTGCCCGGACCGACCTTTTGCAAGGCCCGACGCCAATCCAGCGCGCTGAACGCCTTGAACAGCAGTTGGGTTTGAAGGCCCGAGGCATCGGCCTGTTCGTCAAACGCGATGACCACATGCTGATTGGCGGTGGCGGCAACAAGCTGCGCAAACTCGAATTTCATCTCGGTGCAGCGCTGGCAGCAGGGGTCGACACGGTCTTCACCATCGGCGGCCTTCAATCCAATCATGCGCGCCTGACCGCCGCGGCATGCGCCCGCCTCGGCATCGCCTGCGAACTGATCCTCACCCGTTCAGTGCCCAAAACAGAAGTGGACTACGAACTTAACGGCAACATCCTGCTCGACCAATTATTCGGCGCCACCCTCCGCGTGCTTGCCGGCGGCAGCAATTCACTCGCCGAAGCCGAGAATCGTGCCGAACACCTTCGGGGTTCCGGACGCAAGGTGCTGGTGATTCCTACGGGTGGTTCGACACCACTGGGCAGCCTTGGCTATGCGCGCTGCGCGGCGGAGATCGCGCAACAGGAAACCGAACTCGGCCTGACCTTCAACCAGGTCGTGGTGCCGAACGGCAGCGCCGGCACCCACGCCGGGCTCGCGGCCGGGTTTGAGCTACTGGATCGAAGTGCCTCGCTGGTGAAGTCCTACTCGGTTTTATCAGACAGAGAAACTTCGGCGGCCCGAACCCTGCAACTGACTCAGGAAATACTGGCATTGCTGGGCAGCAGCGCCACTGTTCAGGCTTCAGATATTGTCATCGACGGCAGTCAGTTGGGCGATGGCTACGGCCTCCCGACGCCGGCCATGCGCGAGGCGGTGCACTTGATGGCTCGCGCAGAAGGCCTGTTGCTCGACCCGGTGTATTCCGGCAAAGCGTTTGCCGGGCTAGTGGCCGATCTCCGGGACGGGCGCTTCCAGCGCGGGGACAATGTGCTGTTTGTGATGACGGGTGGTGCGCCGGGGTTGTATGCGTATAGGGAGGCGTTTCAGGGGTGAGCCATTGAAACAACGGCCGCAATCTCAGAACTCTCCTACATCTATCAAATGCCCATTGATATAGCGTTTACATCGTTTTTAAAGGATGAGACAAGAACGCTAATGGCTCGTAAAACAGAGACACCTTTGGTTCAAAGCCCGACATCCGTCGACGGGCACCCTGCCTGTAACAGCCACGACCACCCGAAAACCATTCAGGACGCCCTTCATTTTTTTTGGATAAGCGGATTTTTAAAAG
Organism: Pseudomonas sp. OV226; assembly: GCF_003148705.1. NCBI lineage: Bacteria > Pseudomonadati > Pseudomonadota > Gammaproteobacteria > Pseudomonadales > Pseudomonadaceae > Pseudomonas > Pseudomonas sp. OV226. The sequence goes on from NZ_QGGS01000007.1 coordinate 106,794, forward strand.
ATGATCAGGCAGGTGACTTTCTAAAATACGAACTGACCGTTCCGCCTGAGTCAGAAGTCGCGATACTGTGTGTACTGGGCTGGAAGAATCTTGATCAAAGCGAGGACGGGGACTGTTTACTGACGGCCGGGCAGGTCCAACAAATCGCAATAGCGCTCAATGAGCAGCTACCGACTGAATTGGACCTCTTCATCGGGCTGCGGGAGTAGGTTTTCCAAACGTACCCACCGACGCCGATTCAACCCCAATGCCAGTCAATCATCCCCCGTCAGCACTTCCAGCAATTCAATCTCGAAAATCAAATTTGAGTTCGGCGTGATCTTGCCCATCGTCCGTTCGCCATAGGCCAGATGCGCCGGCACCAGCAATTTGCGCTTGCCGCCCACCTGCATGCCCATGATCCCTTGGTCGCAAGTTTTGCATATGTAGGTTGGTACTGATCTACAGCGAAGAGCGCCATTTGTAACAACAGCCGGAGCTTCGGACCCGTCCTACATCTTTCAAATACCCTTTGATATAGCGTCCGCATCGCTTTCAAAAAATGAAACAAGGACGCTCATGGCCCGCAAAACAGACATACCCAGGATTCAAAACCCACCGTCAGGCGACGGGCACCACATCACCAGCCGCTACATGACCGCCTCCGAACTGGCAGAACGCGACGCGAGGCAAAAAACATATGAAGACATGTTGGCCCGACAACAGGCATATGAAGACCGTTTCATAAGGCAACCTCAGCAACATGACCAGCCCAGCTCCAAGGGTTGCGTATTCGCCAAAAGTTGCAACCTCCCCGACGGCGTAATCAACCACGACAATCCAACCGGGTTTGTCCCGGTCGAGAAATTGGCGGACTACGGAAAGTTCTCGCTTTTAGATGGCAGTGAAAGGGATGAAGCAGGAAACATACCTCTCAAAAAAATCAGTGGTAGCGCATTACCTCGCTCATTCGGAACACTGATTTTGGGTGGCGTAGGAGCTGCTGGCTCCGGGGGGAGGCTGCAAGCGGTGCGGGGGTAGTGACGGCTGGTGTTGTTGCTGGCGCTTTGGCGGGAGTCGTTGCGTTGCTCTGGCCATCGACGCTCGGGGACAGTTCTCTGTATTCGGAAGAACAGCTCAAATCACTCAAAGAAGGTCGCACCCGAGTTCGCCTGCATATAGAACAACAGGCCAACGGCACCTTGAAAGCATACGGATACAACACTCAAAAGCGCAGCGACTGGGAAATGATTCCTGTCGTGCAGTTTGTAGCTCAAGGCTCTCAGCAAGTGGCTGACTTTGGTAACGGGGTAACGCTGATATGGACACCAGCCGTAGATCCGTCGAGCACTTCGGGAATCCCGCCGCTAGAAGGAGCTCCACAAGCTCCGCAAATCTGGATTTATCCGCCTACACCAGCGGCTGACAGCATCATTGTTAACCCGATCTACCCGCCTGAGTACAAGGACTTCATCCTTGTTTTTCCGGCTGATTCCGGCATCAAGCCTCTTTACATTGTCTTTTCCCTGCGATTCGATGCTGCCAGGTACCATGGAAAGACGGATACACCAGTTAAAAGTAAGGGTCCCGAGAATGGCCAGGATGCTTTGGATAATTCAGTACAGGTAAAACCTACATCGGAACGCAGGATTGGTATTGATCCCAAAACGAACGAGTTTGTCGTCTTTGATCATACGGGAGGGGACGATTACCACGGACATGTCAGAGCATGGAATAAACTCCATCAAGATATGAAAAATGTATTGATCAAGGCAAAAAAAGCCGACACCAAGGGAAACATCCTGGGAGCTAAACAGTGAGTCTTATCTACCACGATCCGTCGATTAGCCATGACGAAGCAGTCAGTCTCGTTGATAGCGGCTTAGAAAGGAACATTGTCACCGCGCTGATTTCCATCGGATTAAATGAGCAAGACAGTGCCTGGGCTCAGACCATTTGCCTGAAACATCTCGAGAGTGGCACTCAGTCGGTGGCTGCGGCAGCAATCACCGCACTCGGCCATGTAGCCCGCAGATTCGGTGAGCTTGAAATGCAAGCCGTGATGCCCGCCCTTGATTCCGTAAAAGGAAAATTCCCTGCACTTGAAGCCACAGTTGCTGACACGCTCGACGATATTGAAATGTTCACCTGACTCGCTAAATCAAAACCAGAAATCACCCTCCCAACACATAAAAACCCCACCATTTCTTCTAACAGAGATGGCGGGGTTCGCCATTTCAGCCCACACCCAACAAATCAATCATCCCGCGTCAGCACTTCCAGCAGTTCAATCTCGAAAACCAAATTCGAATTCGGCGTGATCGCCCCCATCGAACGCTCGCCATAGCCTAGATGCGCCGGCACCAACAGCTTGCGCTTGCCGCCCACCTGCATGCCCATGATCCCTTGGTCCCAGCCCTTGATAACCCGACCGGTGCCGATCACGCACTGGAAAGGTTTGCCACGGCTGTAGGAAGAGTCGAATTCAGTGCCGTCTTCCAGCCAGCCACGGTATTGGGTGGTGATCAGCGCGCCTTTGACAGCGGCTTTGCCGTCGCCTGGCTGGAGGTCGATGATTTGCAGTTCTTCATTCATGACGATGTTTCATCTGTTGGCGGAATTCGAGGGGCGTGGTTTTCCCAGAAAATCACCCGGCTGGCAACTACTCAGGCGCCTTAATCTCGGTGAGACAACATTTCCACGACTTTCTTGTCTTCCTTCTGCTTCGCCTCGACCGCGAAGTACTGACCTGAGACATGCTGATGATCTCCAGCAGGTGGATGATCACGAAGCTGAGGGCGTGCCAATCAAGTCTAGCGCTGGCTGCAAAGAAAGCGACTGTAACCCGGTGACCGGGTGAACTAACATAAACACCTAATCCTCCTCGGTTTAACACCCCAATGATGGCGATCCCTGAATGAATCCGCTCTGGACCAGCGCAGCCATCGGCTCAGTCCTGCTTGCCCTGCTCATCGCGATGATCCATCGGGAACGTTCGCTGAAAAAGCAATTGGCCGAATGCCGGACGCTGATCGCCAGCCTGTCCCAGGGCCCTTCTGTGCGCCAGGATGGCGATGTCGAACGCTTCAAGCGCAGCCAATATTTCGCCCGCATTGGCACCTGGGACTGGGACGTCGACACCGAAAAACTTTACTGGTCGGATGCGATCTACGGCATGTTCGGCTTCAAGATCGGCGAAGTGACGCCCTCCTACGCCCTGTTTTGTTCCTGCGTACACCCGGAGGACCGGGCCAGCGTGCGTGCCGGGGAGTTGCGCTGCCTGGAAACCGGCGAAAACCATGACGAAGAATACCGCGTGGTCTGGCCCGACGGCAGCATTCACTGGCTGCGGGAAACCGGCAATGTGGTCAAGAACGACCACGACGCCACCATCAAAATGATGGGTGTAGTGCGCGACATCACCGAGGAAAAAGCCTCCGCCAGTTACCTGCAACACCTGGCTCACTACGACCCATTGACTGGCCTGCCCAATCGCCTGGTGCTCGAAGAACGCTTGTCCGAAGCGCTGGAACAAGCACGCATCAGCGCCACCCGGATTGCGCTGGTGTTTGTCGACCTCAATGGTTTCAAGGCGATCAACGACCACTACGGTCATGCCGCCGGCGACCGCGTCCTGATCACCACCGCCACACGTTTGAAGACGATCTTGCGCTCAACCGACACCGTCGCCCGCATTGGCGGTGACGAGTTCGTGGTCATCCTTCAAGGCTTGTCCAAAAACATCTGCCTGCAGGAAGAAGCCCGCACTATCTCTCAGAAAATCTTCGTCGAACTGTCACCACCGATCACCATCGGCAACGATCAGCGCCACATCGGCACCAGCCTGGGCGTCGCGGTGTTTCCGGACCATGCACAGAGCATGGACCGGTTGATTCATATTGCGGACCTGGCGATGTATGAAGCCAAGCGCAGTGGCAATAATCAGTATCGGTTGGGCGATCAGATAGACAGTCACAGCCGGGTGGAATGACCCGATCAGTCTTGGCGCTGGCCAAAAAGAATGCCGTTGAACGTGTGGGTGCAGCATTGACACTTCGCCTTCATGCCTTGTGCCGTCAGCTTCGGGTTAACGATCTGCAAATCCCCTTGGTCGTCGACATATAGGCCACTGAAATAGCTCGACTCTCCCAGACGAACTGTCTCCTGCCTTTCGCTTTCACGCAGGGCAACCATCCAGAACACCGGTTCATGCCTGTCGAGGCGGGCTACCGCCTCACTGAAAACCTCATTCCATTGCTTGCCGACGCGGGACAACAGAAACCGAAACAAAGGCGTGTAATCGAACCCGTAACGGCGAGTTCCGTGCATCGAACCCCGTGACGCGTCACTCAGAACTTCAGCCTTGGTGTTTCGTTGGTGACGGTAGGCACCGGTTTGGTCGTTGCACCGAACGCCCCACGTGCGGGTATTCTCCTTGCGGTAAAGCGGTTTCTTTTCCAACGAGCGGCTCCTGACATCCAGTCAATAAATTCGACCCAAAGCCTCACTGGAACGGCGGACGATTTCAAATAGCCTTCCATGGCAAATTGTTGCTGGTGACTAAATGCCTCACTGGAATGGCGCCCACAATCGCTTCAACGCTTTCAGGCCTGACTGTTTCGATGATTCTGTCCCGCACTGTACCGGGAGTTGCGCCCCGGGTCGGCGTAGGCTGCGTAAAAACACCCGGGATCAACCGCCATGCACATCGCCATTCTGACTTTCGACGGTTTCAACGAACTCGACTCCCTGATTGCTTACGGCATGCTCAGCCGGGTTTCGCTGCTGGGCGACAAGGACTGGCACGTGAGCATTGCCTCGCCGACATCGCGGGTCACGTCGATGAATGGTTTGACCATCGACGCGCACATTGATCTGGCCGAGGCCTGTCAGGCGGATGCGGTGCTGGTCGGCAGTGGCAGGAAGACCCGGGAAGTGGCCGAGGATTCGACGATCATGGACCAACTGCGCTTCGACCCAAGCCGCCAGCTACTGGCTGCGCAGTGTTCTGGCACTTTTCTGTTGGCAAAACTCGGGCTGCTTGGCGACGCCCCCGCGTGCACCGATTCCATCAGCAAACCGTGGGTGCAGGCGGCCGGGGTCAATGTGGTCAATCAGGCGTTTTATGCCAATGGCAATGTCGCCACGGCGGGGGGTTGTTTGTCGGCGCAGTACCTTGTCGCGTGGTTGCTGGCACGTTTGAAGGGCACTGAAACGGCGCACGAGGTACTGCACTATTTCGCGCCCGTGGGTGAGAAAGAAGGCTACGTGGCGCAAGCGTTTACTCACATCGAGGCCCATCTGTAGCGGCACCGCCCGCAAGTGCATTGATCCGTTTGGCGCATCAATGCATGCCAACAATGCACTTATCATATCGATCTTCCTGCTCCACTATCCGCCCCAATAAGAACCGTGCTCCGCGTCCAGGCGGGCACGTCATAAAAGCGGTGGAGTACACGTCAATGACAACATCAATCCCGACCGGGCGCTCCCGCGCCAGTGCGATTTTCCGGGTCACCTCGGGCAACTTCCTCGAACAGTTCGACTTCTTCCTTTTCGGCTTTTACGCCACACAGATCGCTGCGGTGTTCTTCCCCGCCAGCAGCGAGTTCGCGTCCTTGATGATGACCTTCGCCGTGTTTGGTGCAGGCTTTCTGATGCGCCCACTGGGAGCCGTCGTACTGGGTGCGTACATCGATGACGTGGGCCGGCGCAAAGGGTTGATTGTCACGCTGTCGATTATGGCGAGCGGCACGATTCTGATTGTGTTGGTGCCCGGCTACGAAACCATCGGGTTATTCGCACCTGCCATCGTGCTGATTGGCCGATTGCTTCAAGGCTTCTCGGCCGGAGCGGAAATGGGTGGTGTGTCGGTGTACCTCTCCGAGATCGCCACCCCCGGCAACAAGGGCTTTTTCACCAGTTGGCAGTCTGGCAGCCAGCAGGTAGCAATCATCGTTGCGGCGGCGCTGGGCTATGGGCTCAACCAATGGATGGCGCCCGCGATGATCGCCGACTGGGGCTGGCGGATTCCGTTTTTCGTCGGCTGCATGATCGTGCCGTTCATTTTCTTCCTTCGGCGCAACCTGGAAGAAACCGAGGAATTCGCTGCGCGCAAACACCGGCCAAGCATGGCTGATGTGTTCCGTACCCTGGCACAGAACTGGGTCATCGTGTTCGCCGGGATGATGATGGTCGCGCTGACCACCACTGCGTTCTACCTGATCACGGTCTATGCACCGACCTTTGGCAAAACCGTGCTGCACCTCAGCACATCCGATGCATTGTTGGTGACCTTGCTGGTGGGTGTCTCGAATTTCATCTGGCTGCCGATCGGGGGCGCGTTGTCCGACCGTATAGGCCGGCGTCCGGTGTTGATTGCCATGGCTCTGCTGACCCTTGCCACCGCGTATCCGGCGCTGACCTATCTGGTGAACGCACCGAGCTTCATGCACATGTTGCTGGTGCTGTTATGGCTGTCGTTCATTTACGGCTTGTACAACGGCGCAATGATCCCCGCGCTCACCGAAATCATGCCGAGTGAGGTTCGAGTTGCCGGCTTCTCTCTGGCTTACAGCCTGGCAACAGCAGTGTTTGGTGGTTTCACGCCGGCGATGTCGACGTTTCTGATTCAGTACACCGGCGACAAGGCCGCGCCGGGTTACTGGATGAGTTTCGCCGCACTCTGCGCCTTGGGCGCAACGCTGTATCTGTATCGCCGTTCGACCGGTCGCCTGCAACCGGCGGTGTCTTGATCCTGCCCTTTTCGAGAACATGGACATGAACAAACTATTGAAATTTGCAACCCTGACGCTGGCTGCCAGCCTTGGCCTGAGTAATATCGCGCAGGCCGAAGAGATCCGCGTGATGACCTCAGGTGGTTTCACTGCTGCGTACAAAATCCTCGGCCCGAAATTCGCCGAGTCTACCGGTAATACCCTGGACACCGCTCTCGGCCCTTCCATGGGCAAAGCCCCGGAAGCGATCCCGAATCGTCTGGCCAGAGGTGAGAAAGCCGACGTGGTGATAATGGTCGGTTACGCCCTGGATGAACTGATCAAACAGGGCAAAGTCGACCCGGCTTCTCGGGTTGAACTGGCGGACTCGCGAATTGGGCTGGTGGTACGCGAAGGTGCTCCCAAGCCAGACATCAGCTCCGTCGACGGTCTGAAAAAGACCCTGCTCGATGCCCGCTCGGTTGCTTATTCCGACAGTGCCAGCGGCGTGTACATCGAAGATCAACTGTTCAAGCGACTGGGCATCGAAGACCAGCTCAAACCCAAGTCGAAGATGATCCCGAAAATCCCGGTGGGTTCGGTCGTTGCCAGTGGCGACTATCAATTGGGTTTTCAGCAGGTCAGCGAATTGCTGCCAGTGCCGGGGGTGAGTTTTGTAGCGAAGATTCCGGAGTCAGTGCAGTCGGTGACCCGATTCGCCGCCGGTATTGCGGTGGGTGCGCAACACCCTGCGCAAGTCAAGGCCTTGCTTGAGTACCTGGCCTCCTCAGCCGCTCAGTCGGATGTAAAGTCAACAGGGCTGGATTCTGTCAGCCGCTGATCGTAGGTGACTGCACTTTCATTTCCACCACCAGCCGCTCCAGTTCCAATGCTGCCGGGGTCAATGTACGACCCCGGCGCTTGATCAGACCGACGCTGCGCATCACTTGCGGTTCGATCAATGGCACCCGGGTCAGGATCGGATGATCTGCCGCTGGCATCGCCATCAGCGGCACCGCCGCGACACCCAATCCCGCTTCCACCAGGCCAATCATTGTCGTCACATGCCGCGTTTCGCAGATGCTCGGCCGCTGCGGCACGATGCCGGTCAGTGCCTGATCCAGCAAGAAGCGGTTGCCCGAGGTTTTGTCCAGCGAGATGTAATCCTGCTGATAGAACTCGTCCCAGGTCACGCTGCTGCGCCCGGCCAGCGGGTGATCGCGCCGACAAGCCACCACGTAGCCCTCCTTCACCAGCGGTTCGAACTCGACTTCGGCCTCCAGCGTGCCCATGAAACTCAGGCCGAAATCCGCCTCACCGTTGACCACTGCACTCAGCACCTCGTGCGCGCTGGAATCCAGCACTTTGACTTTGATCCGTGGGAATTGCCGGTGGTAATGGGCGATTACCCGCGGCATGAAGTAGTAAGCCGCCGACGGCACGCAGGCAACCGTGACATGGCCGAGCCGGGTCGAGGCCACTTCGCTGATGCCCAGCAACGCCACGTCCAGGTCATCCAGTAACCGCTCGACACTGGGCATGAAACCGCGTCCCGCCTGGGTCAGGCTGACCTTGCGCGTGGTGCGCTCGAACAGTCTCACACCCAGGGCATCTTCAAGTTTTTCGATCCGACGACTCAGTGCTGGCTGGGAGATACGCACCGTATCGGCGGCCTTGCGAAAACTGCCCTGCTCAACCACCGCGCGAAAAGCCTGGAGATCGTTCAGGTCAAAATTGATGGCCATCGGTGTGTACTCGTGAACAAACAGATTGATCAGCTTATCCTATGAATGTCACTAATTGATGCAAAATGTAACCGCACCTTCAACATCAGCGCGCTTCAACGGTGTAGACGCTAACCCCGTTTATGTTCATAGCTGACGCCTCTCGCCTCAGCCTTTATCCTTGCCCCCCCGCCGTACCGTTGTTGGAGTCAGTCATGCCCCATGAAGGCAACCTTTTACAAGCCGCTGTCGTGTTTCTGTTCGCGGCGGTGCTCGTCGTTCCCCTGGCCAAACGCATGCAGTTGGGTGCCGTCTTGGGTTATCTGTTTGCCGGCGTCCTCATCGGGCCGTCGGTGCTGGGGCTGATTGGCAACCCGCAAAGCGTCAGTCATATCTCTGAACTGGGCGTGGTGTTGCTGCTGTTCATCATTGGCCTTGAGCTGTCGCCGCGGCGCTTGTGGGTGATGCGCAAATCGGTGTTTGGCGTGGGCCTGGCACAGGTGCTGCTGACCGGTTCGGTCATCGGCGTAGTCGCCTTGTTCGTGTTCGGCCAACCGCTGAACAGCGCCATCGTGCTCGGTCTGGGCCTGGCCTTGTCGTCGACAGCCTTTGGCCTGCAAAGCCTCGCCGAGCGCAAGGAACTGACCAGCCCTCACGGTCGCCTGGCGTTTGCGATTCTGCTGTTTCAGGACATCGCCGCGATCCCGCTGATTGCTATGGTGCCGTTGCTGGCCGGCGGTGATCACACTTCCACTGCTGCGCAAGACTTGAATCACGGCTTACGCGTGCTAGGCAGCATTGCCGTGGTAGTGATCGGTGGACGTTACCTACTGCGACCGGTGTTTCGCGTGGTCGCCAAAACCAGTCTGCCGGAAGTGTCCACCGCGACCGCGCTGTTGGTGGTGATCGGCACGGCGTGGTTGATGGACCTGGTCGGCGTGTCCATGGCGCTCGGTGCGTTCCTCGCCGGGCTGCTGCTGGCTGACTCCGAGTACCGTCATGAACTGGAAGCGCAGATCGAGCCGTTCAAAGGCCTGTTGCTGGGGCTGTTCTTTATGAGCGTCGGCATGGGCGCCAACCTGAGCCTGTTGCTCAACGCACCGATTGCAGTACTCGGGCTGACCCTGCTGCTGATCGCAATCAAATTGCCGCTGCTGTTTGTGGTCGGGCGATTGGCTGGTGGGCTGGGCAAGGTCAGTGCGATCCGCTTGGGCATCGTGCTGGCGGCCGGCGGTGAGTTCGCGTTTGTGGTGTTCAAGATCGGCCGCGACCAGGGCTTGTTCGAACCGCACCTGTACGACTTGCTGGTGCTGACGATCACCTTGTCCATGGCGGTGACACCGCTGTTGTTGCTGCTGTGCGCACGTCTGTATTCGCCGAAGGTGCAACCGGTCGTGGTGCCCGAGAAATTCCGCCACATCGACACCGATACGCCGCGCGTGGTGATTGCCGGCATGGGCCGGATGGGGCAGATCGTCGCGCGGATTCTGCGGGCGCAGAACATCAAGTTCGTGGCGCTCGACACCTCGGTTGAAACCATCGAACTGTCCCGCAGTTTCGGCGGCGTGCCGGTGTTCTATGGTGACCCGATGCGCCCGGAAATCCTCAGCGCGGCCAAGGTCGAGCAGGCGGAATATTTCATCATCGCCACCGATGACCCAGACACCAATATCAAGACCGCCGAGGTCGTGCACCGGCTGTATCCGCACATCAAAATCATCGCCCGTGCACGTAACCGTCAGCATGTGCACCGGTTGGTGGACCTTGGCGCCGAGGCCATCCGCGAAACCTACTATTCGAGCCTTGAGATGAGCCGGCGCACGTTGGTTGGCCTGGGTCTGACCCAGGCCCAGGCCGATGCGCGGATCAAGCGCTTCCAGCATCACGACGAACAGGTGCTGGAAGCACAGCATGCGGTTTATGACGATGCAGCGAAGGTGTTGCAGACGGCGCAGGAAGCGCGGGCAGAGTTGGCGAAACTGTTTGAGTCGGATCAGTTGGAGGAGCAGGAGGCGAGCAAGGTTTAAGCGGTGTGGCGACTGTAATGACGCCATCGCAAGCAAGCCATGCTTCCACAGTGTGACAGTGTGCCCCTGTGGGAGCATGGCTTGCCCGCGATGAACGATGACGCGGTGCAATGCCAGGCGCCTCCCAAAAATCAGTTGGAAAACACGTACTCGCCCTTGACCCTTTTCGAGCCGACGAAGCCCAGGTCCGGGAACAGCAGCACTTTTACCCAAGCGACAAAACACACGATGCCCAACGTGATCACAAAACCGGCCACGGTCATCACCGGGTCTTCCTCATATCCCTTGAACATCCGCGAGATCTGGCTGACGGTCAGAATCAAGTAAAGGGTGTAGGCCCGTGCCGAGTTCTTGTAGAACCCCCAGGCAAACGCCAGCGGCACCAGCACCGCAAACAGAGTAAAAAACACCACGGCACCGGGGCCGATCGTCGAGCCCAGGTAAAATCCGCTGACGGCACCTAGCAAGGCTTGAACGCACATCAGTGCCAGCAAAATATTGACCTTGAGTGCGTGTTTTTCCCGTAGCGCCGGATCCGCTCGGGCGCCAATCCAGTAAGCCAGTACCCGGTCCTTGACCGCCCCACCGGAAAACGCCTTGAACGTTTCGGTTTTGGAGCGCCCGGCTTCGAGCATTGCCGCCAGTTGCCGCTTGATTTCCTTTTTGTCCAACTCACTACTCCCCTTTCAAAGACAACCCAATTCAAGAACCGTGGCGGGCATCTTCGCTTTATTGGAGGCCACAAAGCAAAACGCCGCTTCCACCAGAGGCAGAAGCGGCAGAGGCATGTGCCTCAAGGGATCAATGCATGAACAAGGCGATCAGGATGATGATCGGGATGGGCACGCCGAGGAAGAACAGCAGTAATGAGCGCATGATGATTCTCCTGGGTTAACGAACAGGTTGCAGCGAAGCGGTGGTGAGGTAGGCGTCGGTTTCGACATACACCACAGCGTCCCGGCGGCGACCGCCGAAGGTCGCGGCGAGGCTGGCGAAAAAAGCGCCGATCAGCAGTGCGATGAACATCCACAACGAGGTCCAGGCGGCGACTTTCGCGGCCGTGTCGGCGGCTTGCTGTGCGGCCAGTTTGGCGTCGGCAACGGCTTTTTGCGTACGGGCGTAGACGTCATCGACACGGCGTTCAGCGTCTGCCTGAGTCAGGTTGGTCCGCTGTGCAACAAGTTGCGCCAGGTAAGTCCGATCTTCGGCGGTCAAGCCGTTGTTACTCAGGCTGCGCATGAAGATGCGCGTGACCGTGCCACGCACGGCGTCATCGCTGACGGCTGCCGGGCGATCGTCACGAAACAGGCTGTCGACGAAGTAACCGTACTGATCGCTGTCGGTATTACCGGCCGCAGTGCTCGCCGCTTGAGTGGCCGCACTGGCCGCCCCGCCGACCACGCTCGCCCCGGCTTGCACACCGCCACTGACGATGCTGCTGACCGAGCCGACCACCAGGGTCGCCGTCACCAGCGTCGCCACGCACCAGGCGAGAAAGCCATGGGCGGTATCACGGAAATACACCTCGTCACCGTGCAGGTTCGCCCACTTGATCCGCAGGCGACCGGCAATGTAGCCACCGAGCCCGGAAGCGACGATTTGCGTCGCCGCCAGCCACACGATGGTTGATATGCCCAGGCTCTTGGCGCTCACGCCTTCATTGGCCCACGGCGATACCGCGGAAAAACCCAGGCCGACACCGAGCAGCAAAAGGATCAACGACAACGCCGCGGCTGCCGCGGCCCCGGCGAAAATCGCGCCCCAGGACACCCCCGACAGCGTGCTTGTTTCTTCTGCGATGGGATAGAAACCTTCAGAGGATCTATTCATTGTTGTATCGCTCCAGGCAGGAAAGATGGTGTTACAACTCTTCGAATGAGTAATTGCAGTCACCGTGCCAGTCGCGACTTTTAAATAAATCGTTGTATTTCAATAATCTATAAAGATTGAACTTCCCTTTTCCATGCATTTTGCAAGGAACACGTCATCCCGACGGGTTTTATGCACTGCAGATGAGTTACTTGCGCTTGTAGCTTTTATTACCGCTAGGCGTCAGGCAATACACCCCGCCTCTGGGCCCGGTGCAGAACGAACCAGTGCCGCAGGCGCAGCCATCGTCGCTCTGGATCAGCGTTTGCGGACGGGCCTGGCTTTGGCCGCCATACATCGCCGAGCAGCTTTTCTTAGAACCGCTGATGGAGCCGTCATTGCACAAAAACAGATCGCCATCGCAGCGGGCAATACCGCCTTTCTTTCCCGAACAAGGTGTATTGCCCGCCCAGGCAGACAGGCTGGTGAGGCACAACAGCAATACAATCAGCATCCCACTACGGCGAATCAACGAGTGCACAACGCAGCTTCCTGTTTAAGTTGTGGCCGTATGATATCAATGTTCCGCAGTGGCCCCTGGTGCAACATGAAAGTTAATTTATTAAGTCACGCGTAATTCTGGGCAAAATGTTCCCCACTCCGTATTGAACCGATTATCAGGCCAGCCTTATGACCCGCATCTTGACCATCGAAGACGACGCCGTGACCGCCCGGGAAATTGTCGCCGAACTGAGCAGCCACGGCCTCGATGTCGATTGGGTCGACAACGGTCGTGAAGGCCTGGAGCGTGCCGTCAGTGGCGATTACGACTTGATCACCCTCGACCGCATGCTGCCGGAGCTCGATGGCCTGGCGATTGTCACCACGTTGCGGACCATGGGCGTGGCCACGCCAATCCTGATGATCAGCGCCCTCTCCGACGTCGATGAGCGCGTGCGTGGTTTGCGCGCCGGCGGTGACGATTACCTGACCAAACCGTTCGCCACCGATGAAATGGCCGCCCGGGTCGAAGTGCTGCTGCGCCGTCAGAACACCGTGACCGCCCAGGCCACCACCTTGCGAGTGGCCGACCTGGAACTCAACCTGATCAGCCACGAAGCCAGCCGCGCCGGCCTGCTGCTGACACTGCTACCGACCGAGTACAAGTTGCTCGAATTCCTGATGCGCAACACCGGGCAGATCCTGTCGCGCATGATGATTTTCGAAGAAGTCTGGGGCTACCACTTCGACCCCGGCACCAACCTGATCGACGTGCACATCGGCCGTCTGCGCAAGAAAATCGATCCGCAAGGCCAGGTCCCACTGATTCGGACCGTGCGAGGCTCGGGTTATGTCATTGCCGAACCCGTCTAAAGGCTGGCGTTCCTCCAGCAGCCGTTTGCTGGCGCTCTACAGCTCGCTGTTCGTGATCTGGAGCGCGATCCTCATGGGTGTCATGTATTACGAGGTGTCCGCTTACCTGGACAATCTGGCCAAACACTCGCTGATGCAACGTCAGCATCTGTTTTCACGCTTTCAGGGCGAACAGCTGGTGGACGCCCTAGCCGTCAGCATGACCTTCGACATACGTGGCATCGACGCCTATGGCCTGTTCGACCACCAACATCGCTACCTCAGTGGTGCGCTGCACCATATCCCCGAAGACTTGCCGCTGGACGGCAAGATCCACATGCTCAGCGACTGCGCAGAGTCCGACGACCCGACCCTGCCCGCCGACAGTTGCGACGCCGTGGCGACCCAGACGCGTGACGGTCGCTGGCTGATTCTGGTGCGCGACAACGGTTCGTTGTTCGCTGTGACCCGGATCATCCTTCACGCGTTGTTCTGGGGTGTCACGCTGACCATTCTTCCGGGCATCGTCGGTTGGCAGGTGTTGCGCCGCCGACCGCTGCGGCGTATCCGCGCGATCCAGGCCAGCGCCGAAGCCATCGTTGCCGGCGATTTGACCCGGCGCCTGCCATTGTCCAATCGTCGTGACGAATTGGACATGCTCGCTGCCATCGTCAACGCCATGCTCGAACGCATCGAGCGTTTGATGCACGAGGTCAAGGGTGTTTGCGACAACATCGCCCACGACCTGCGCACCCCGCTGACACGCCTGCGGGCCCAGTTGTACCGGATTCAACAGCAGGCTGAAGACGGCTCGACGCTGGCCGTGCAACTGGATTCCGTACTCGGTGAAGCCGACACCCTGATGGCGCGTTTTCGTGGGTTGCTGCGGATCTCCGAGCTGGAGGATCGCCAGCGTCGGTCGGGGTTCGTGCAACTCGATCCCGTGCCGTTGCTGCAAGAGCTGCACGACTTTTACCTGCCACTGGCGGAAGAAGGCGAACTGGTGTTCACACTGCAATTGCCGGCGACATTGCCCGCACTGACTGGCGATCGCGCACTGTTGTTCGAAGCCGTGGCGAACCTGTTGAGCAACTCGATCAAATTCACACCTCCGGGTGGCGAGGTGATTTTGCGTGGGGTCAGCGAGGGCGGGTTTACGCGAATCGAAGTGCTCGATTCAGGGCCAGGGATTCCCGAGGCCGAGCGGGAGGCGGTGTTCCAGCGCTTTTATCGTGCTGAAGGCGGAAATCAGAAAAGCGGGTTTGGGTTGGGGTTGTCGATCGTCGCGGCGATTGCCAGCCTGCATGGCTTTGCGCTTGCAGTGGGTAACAGCGAACTCGGTGGCGCGCGGTTGGCGCTCGATTGCAAAAGCTCTGCACTGACACAACCGTTGTAGCAGCTCTGTAGCAGCTGCCGAGCCTGCGTTCGCTTGTAGCAGCTGTCGAGCCTGCGAGGCTGCGTCCGCTTGTAGCAGCTGCCGAGCCTGCGAGGCTGCGTCCGGCTGCGAAGCAGTCGTAAACCCTGCACACGCGGTCTATCTGAAACACCGCGCCATCTGATTCCACGACTGCTTCGCAGCCGAACGCAGCCTCGCAGGCTCGGCAGCTGCTACAAGGTTAAGTCGTACTTCTAAGCGGAATAGTTGGCCCGCAAAGCGTCCAGTCCACCCTGATTAATCCCGGTAAACAACGCCACGACTTCTTCCTCACTCCCCCCACCGGCTCAAACCAAGCCGACCACGTCACCCGCGCCCCCTGCCCCTGCGCTTCAACGTTGATCGTCGCCAAATACTTCGTGGAAATGCTCTCTCAATCACTGGTTTTCAAATCGCCAGGCTATCGACGACACCTCCGTCGACCCGCAGCGCCGCGCCGGTGGTTGCCGAGGACAGTGGCGAAGCGATGTAGGCCACCAGGTTGGCGACTTCCTCGACATCTGCCACGCGCTGGATGATTGAGGTCGGCCGGGCCTTGCGCACAAACGCATCGGCTTCTTCGCGAACGCTGCGGCCGGAGGCGGCGGTGGCGGTGGCGTCCTTGAGCATCTGTTCCAGGCCATCGGTCAACGTCGGGCCGGGCAGGATCGCATTGACCGTGACGCCAGTGCCGGCCAGCCGTTTGGCCAGGCCATGAGACACTGCCAGGTTGGCGCTTTTGGTCACGCCATAATTGAGCATGTCGGCGGGGATCGCGATGCCGGATTCCGAGGACAGGAAAATCACCCGGCCCCAACCCTGCTTGACCATGTCTGGCACGTAATGCCGGGACAGGCGCACGCCAGAGATCACGTTGACCTCATAAAACCGCGTCCACTCGCTGTCTGGCGTGTCGAAGAAATCGACGTCGTTGAAGATCCCGAGATTGTTCACCAGGATGTCCGCGCGCGGTTCGGCAGCGAACAACACCTCGGCGCCTTCGGCGGTGCCCAGGTCGGCGGTGAGGCCACGCAACTGAGCCCCTGGCACACTCTGACGAATGCTCGCCAGCGCCTGCTCGACCTTGGCCGTCTCGCGGCCGATCACTACCACCGTGGCGCCGGACTCGGCCAGTGCCTTGCTGATGCCCAGGCCAATGCCGGCGGTGCTGCCGCTGACAATCGCGAGTTTTCCAGTCAGATCAATTTTCATGCTCAAACTCCTGTGATTGGCAATGGCGCGCGGTCGGCCACCCGTTTGGCCTCGCGCACCACCGGCCAAAATGCCCGAACTGTAAGGACCACCGACCACGATCTCGACGTTCTGTGCCAACGCGACGTCCATAAGACATTGAAGGCACGATCATGGCCCAGAAGAGTGTAGCGACCCGCCAGCAGGAAGCCGTCGGGTTGGGCATCGGTCAGATCAAGGGTCAGTTCGCAAGAGCCAAGGGCGGCTTAAGGCGAGAGGATCGTTCCCACGCTCTGCGTGGGAATGCCTAAAGGGGCGCTCCGCGTTCCAGCTTTAAAATGGGACGCGGAGCGTCCCGGGCTGCATTCCCACGCAGAGCGTGGGAACGATCTGTGCGTTAAGCGTTTTGCGGGTCGACGTTATCCAGCATCCGGTTCACCGCCAGTTCACCCAGCATGACGGAGTGTTGAATGCCCAACAGGGTGTGACGCTGCGGGCCGCTTAACTGCCCCGCGAATTCGCTCAACATGACGCTCGCGGACGCCAACGTCTCGCAGGCGTTCACCAGCAACGTTTCGTTATCGGTGTCGGGGCCGACGAAGTAGATCGTGCTGGGTTTGCGTGGCGTGTCTTTGGGGATGACGGGTTTGAGGTAGTAATCGAGGGCGCGGTCGGCGGCGGTATTGAGTTTTTTGGAATCGGTGGATTCGTAGGGGGAAACGTCGTCGGTGACGGTTTCGGGTGGGTTGGGTGTGATCTTGAACACAGTGAAACTCCTTGATTGGCGGAGCCGCCACCGTTCGCGGTCAAACGATAAGGTGGCAGCTGTACGCGGGTTGACCGACCGGAAATCAAGGAATCCGGCACACCCGAAGGTGTCCCGCGCACAGCCACCGCAAAAAGCCTGACACTTTTCTTGGACACTGATACGCCTTGATCGAATCGGACGGTCAAATCCGGTCGCTGAATTGGCAGCGACCCGCAAACAGTAAAGTCCCGGCCCAAGGCGCACAAGCCGGCGGATTCTGGCGCAGTCGTAGGTAACGGCGCAAGGATGTGTAGCCTCGCAGAGTGTCTGGAGATGTGTGTTAAACATCGCTGTTTAATGGCTCTTCCAGGTTTGATGCTTTACTGAACAAACCCTCAAATCCCTGCGAGCCTCTCCATGAACCGCAACGACTTGCGCCGCGTGGACATGAACCTGTTGGTGATTTTCGAAACGCTGATGTTCGAGAAAAACCTGACCCGCGCCGCGGAGAAACTGTTCCTCGGCCAACCCGCCGTCAGCGCCTCGCTGGCCAAGTTGCGCGATCTGTTCGACGACCCGTTGCTGGTGCGCATCGGCCGTTCCCTGGAACCCACCCCACGGGCGCTGGCGATTCTCAAGGAGTTACAGCCGGCAATGGACACCATTTCCGGCGCGGTCAGCCGCGCCAAGGATTTCGACCCGTCCACCAGTCGTGATGTGTTCCGCATCGGCTTATCCGACGACGCCGAGTTCGGCCTGTTTCCGCCGCTGCTCAAGCAAATTCGCGAAGAGGCGCAGAACGTTGTGGTGGTGGTGCGACGCGTGAATTTTCTGCTGATGTCGTCGATGCTCGCCAGCGGCGAGATTTCTGTCGGAATCAGTTACACCACGGAGTTGCCGGCCAACGCCAAGCGCAAAAAGTTGCGCGACCTGAGCGTGAAGATCCTGCGCGGCGATGACCGCCCCAGCCCGCTGACGCTGGATGAATTCTGCGAGCGCCCCCATGCATTGGTGTCGTTTTCCGGGGATTTGAGTGGGGCCATCGACAACGACCTGGCGCGTATCGGACGTTCACGGCGGGTCGTGCTGGCGGTGCCGCAATTCGCCGGTTTGCGCTCGTTGCTGGCCGGCACCGATATGCTCGCCTCGGTGCCGGATTATGCCGCGTGTGCATTGATCGAAGGCAGCAGCCAGTTGCGGGCCGATGACCCGCCGTTCGACATCGTGCTGTCCGAGCTGTCCGAGCTGTCCATGGTCTGGAACGGCGTCAACGATAACGATCCGGCAGAACGCTGGTTGCGCTCGAAAATTGCACAGCACATGTCGGCTCCACTGCCGGGGTATGCAGCGACTTGAAAGCGGTTGGCTGGGCCTCGCGCAGGTACACCGGCAAGTCCGTGACCGGCGGCATGGCCGGTATCTCGAAGTACATCTGGATCACCCAGCCACGGTGATAGCTGGCGTGGTTGACCACATGCATCAGCATCGCGCCGGCGCTCATGGTGCCGCTTTCGCCCGATACAAACGTAAATTCGAAGGGTTTATCCAGCGATGCATCGGTCTGGCGTTCGCTCCAGTCGCAGTACCAGTGATCGATCTCCCGTTGCGCCCTGCGCAGATCGGCAAGGTCGGCATGCAACAGATCGTGTGAGGTTTTGAAACCGTGGCCTCGGCCTTCGAGGTGAGCCTGCCAGATGCAGTCCACGACGTAGATGTGGTTCAGGGTGCCGATCATGTTTTTGAATACCGACACTCGCTCTTTGCTGACCTCGCCCGCCGGCAATGCCGCCAGGCTGTCAAAGAGGCGCTGGTCGGCCCAGTTTTTGTAATCGGCAAGCATGCGGGCCGTGCGTACGTTGATCATCAGAGGTCTCCCATGGTGATGGGCGCACTGCAAAGCATAGCCCTGATGGCGGGCCGCATCACAAACGCTGATAACTGGCGCCTGCGCCACACGACTTCTGTAGCAACTGGCGAAGCCTGCGTCGGCCGGTCCGCGCTCGGGCGCAGTGGTCGCCAACTCACACACTGGGTTCCATCAGACAAATCGCACGTGCAGGATTTACGACTGCTGCGCAGCCGGACGCAGCCTCGCAGGCTCGGCAGCTGCTACACAATTGTGTAAGCAGTTAGATAAAGACAACTCACTGTCATTTAGCTGAACCACTAATTAAGTTTGTCGCTATTTCCACTCAATGCACTATTAATCGGGCATTTAAGGTTGACGTATCCAACGTCCCTGAGTAAATTGCCCGGGCCTTCGACGAAGGCCTTTTTTCAACTCACAAAAGAATCCAATGGACACAGTATCTAGTCGCTGTCGGGTTACTGCAAAACTGCAGAATCTGGCACACAACCCAGAAAATGACGGGGCTCGACTTTTCGGTCGGGTGAGCTGCGCTAGAGCTTGATGCTCCACCGTAACTTGCCTCACCGGCGTCAGTCCGGTCCAGAGGCATGTTATGAACTTCAACACCACTGTAATGCCCGGCGTACGCGCCTTTGCTTTGACCATGCGGGTCAAGCCCTGCCGTGAGCGCACCACCGCAAACCGCGCCATTGCGCCCTATTGCGCACCTTCTTCCCAAGCCAAGGCACACCCGCGTGCCAACTGGCGCGTCTGCCCGATGACCGGTCGGCTCGTGCAGCGCTGGAGCCTGGACGACAACCAGGAACCACCGAGTCGGCGCTACGTGCGCCGCTCCCCCCGGCTGAATCCGAGCCTCGGGGCCCGCTCCGCCCATTGATTTGAAGGCACTTTAAAGTCCTTCTTCTAACGGTTTTCTTATCATGAAAACCGGCAGCTTCTTATTGCCTTTTAAAACTTTAGTTAATCGGAGTTAGTTATGGACGAAGCCAGTAGACGGTTCGCTGCCTATCACTTCCCTATTGATAGCCAGCGAACGTTAAAACAAAAAAACAACACTTCTGACATCGATCGCTTGTTTGCGGCTCGACATACGTTCGCTCGCCTCTAGTTCGGCGAGTTGGCTGTGTGTCGTGCCGCAAGACAGCGGCAGGAGCACACGCAATGACCACAGTAAAAACTCCGAAGACCCGCACCCAAGGTGCCAGCAACGACAACGCAAAGCTGTCGATGCGCGCTGCACGAGAAGCCCAGAACGGCCTGGCCGTAACCCTCGCCAACCTCAACGCAACCACTGACGGCCTGACCGAGCTGGAAGCCGAAGGGCGGCTGGCACGCGGGGGCTACAACGAAGTGGCCCACGACAAGCCGCCCCACGCCCTCGTCCAACTGCTCAAAGCCCTGAACAATCCCTTCATCTATGTATTGCTGACCCTGGCCGGCATCAGTTTTTTCACCGACTACTGGCTGCCAATCAGCCAGGGTGAAAGCGACGAAGCCGACCTGACCAAGGTCATTATCATCATGACCATGGTCACCTTGAGCAGCCTGTTGCGCTTCTGGCAGGAATACCGCTCCGCTAAATCCGCCGAAACCCTGAAAGCCATGGTACGCACCACCGCGACTGTGCTGCGGCGCGGGCAACGCGGCAGCCGTGCGACGCTGCGCGAAGTGCCGATGCGCGAGTTGGTGGCCGGCGACATTGTGCAACTCAGCGCCGGTGACATGATCCCGGCAGACATCCGCCTGATCGAATCACGCGACCTGTTCATCAGCCAGGCCGTGCTCACCGGTGAAGCCTTGCCGGTGGAGAAATACGACACGCTGGGCAACGTCGCGCAGAAATGCGCGACCGGCAACGCTGCCGATCAGTCGAACCTGCTGGACCTGCCGAACATCTGCTTCATGGGCACTAACGTGGTCAGCGGCACCGCCAAAGCCGTGGTGGTCGCGACCGGTTCGCGCACCTATTTCGGCTCGCTGGCCAAAGCCATTGTCGGTTCACGGGTACAAACGGCGTTCGACCGAGGGGTGAGCAGCGTCAGCTGGCTGCTGATCCGCTTCATGCTGGTGATGGTGCCGATCGTGTTCCTGCTCAACGGTTTTTCCAAGGGCGACTGGAGCGACGCGTTGCTGTTTGCATTGGCCGTCGCGGTCGGCCTGACCCCGGAAATGCTGCCGATGATTGTCAGCGCCAACCTGGCCAAAGGCGCCATGGCCATGGCCAAGCGCAAGGTGGTGGTCAAGCGCCTCAACGCGATCCAGAACCTCGGTTCAATGGACGTGCTGTGCACGGACAAGACCGGCACCCTGACCCAGGACAAGATCATCCTTGAGCACCACGTCGACAGCCACGGCCGGCGCGACGATGCGATCCTGGAACTGGCGTGGCTCAACAGCCATCACCAGAGCGGTCTGAAAAACCTGATGGACCAGGCGGTGGTGCAGTTCGCCAACGGCAACCCGAAGTTCCGTGTGCCATTCGCCTACAGCAAGGTCGATGAGTTGCCGTTCGACTTCGTCCGCCGGCGCCTGTCGATCGTCGTCAAGGACAGCCACGACGATCATTTGATGGTGTGCAAGGGTGCGGTCGAGGAGATGCTGAGCATTTCCAGCCACCTGCATGAAAACGGCGCGGTGGTCGCACTCGACGAACAACGTCGCAAAGACCTGTTGAGCCTGGCCAACGAATACAACGAGGACGGTTTCCGCGTATTGCTGGTCGCCACCCGCGAGATTCCCAAGGCGCAGAGCAAAAACCAGTACACCACTCAGGACGAACATGGTCTGGTGATTCGCGGCTTCCTGACCTTCCTCGATCCACCGAAGGAAACCGCTGGCCCGGCGATTGCGGCACTGCGGGACATGGGCGTGACCGTCAAGGTGCTGACCGGCGACAACGCCGTGGTGACGTGCAAGATCTGCCGCGAAGTCGGTCT
This sequence comes from Pseudomonas sp. OV226, assembly GCF_003148705.1. Taxonomy (NCBI): domain Bacteria; kingdom Pseudomonadati; phylum Pseudomonadota; class Gammaproteobacteria; order Pseudomonadales; family Pseudomonadaceae; genus Pseudomonas; species Pseudomonas sp. OV226. Next base: position 128,561 of record NZ_QGGS01000007.1, read on the forward strand.
GGAGCCTGGCACCCCGCTGCTCGGTCACGACATCGAGACCATGGACGACACCACCCTCAAGTTGCGCGTCGAAGAACGCACGGTGTTTGCCAAGTTGACGCCGCTGCAAAAGTCGCGGGTGCTCAAGGCGCTGCAATCGAACGGTCACACCGTGGGCTTCCTCGGCGACGGCATCAACGATGCCCCTGCCCTGCGTGATGCCGATGTCGGTATTTCGGTGGACAGCGGCACTGACATCGCCAAGGAATCGGCCGACATCATTCTGTTGGAAAAGAGCCTGATGGTGCTCGAAGAAGGCGTGCTCAAAGGCCGCGAAACCTTCGGCAACATCATGAAGTACCTGAACATGACCGCCAGTTCCAACTTCGGCAACGTGTTCTCGGTACTGGTGGCCAGTGCGTTCATTCCGTTCTTGCCGATGCTGTCGATTCATCTGCTGCTGCAAAACCTCATGTACGACATCTCTCAGTTGGCGCTGCCGTGGGACAAGATGGACAAGGAGTTCCTGAGCAAACCACGCAAGTGGGACGCGAAGAACATCGGCCGTTTCATGCTGTGGATCGGGCCGACCTCGTCGGTGTTCGACATCACCACGTTTGCGCTGATGTGGTACGTGTTCGCCGCCAATAGCGTGGAGATGCAGGGCCTGTTCCAGTCCGGCTGGTTCATCGAAGGGCTGCTGTCCCAGACGCTGGTGGTGCACATGTTGCGCACGCAGAAGATTCCGTTCTTCCAGAGCACGGCCGCATTGCCGGTGATCCTGATGACCGGACTGGTGATGGTGCTGGGCATCTACATTCCGTTTTCGCCACTGGGCACGCTGGTCGGTTTGCAGCCGTTGCCATGGGCGTACTTCCCTTGGCTGGTGGGCACCTTGCTCAGCTACTGCGTCTTCGCGCAGGTCATGAAAACGATCTACATCCGCCGCTTCAAGCAGTGGTTCTGATCGCCTGAACACCCTGTAGTGAGAGGCCTTTCCCACAGGGATTGAACAGCACAATCCCTGTGGGAGCGGGCTTGCCCGCGATAGCGATTTGTCAGTCGACATCAATGTTGGCTGACCCGCCCTCATCGCGGGCAAGCCCGCTCCCACAGGTTTTCCGTTCGGGCCTTCAATAAATGAAACAGCAAAAAAGGGAGAGTCCTGATGTCGGGAACGACTCTACTGATCAACCTCGCAGGCGCCATCGCACTGTTACTGTGGGGCACTCACATGATTTCTTCGGCGTTGCTGCGTGGCTTTGGCTCGCCGCTGCGCCAATGGCTGGGGCAAAACCTGAGCAACCGCTGGATGGCGTTGCTGTCGGGGATCGGCATCACCGGCCTTCTGCAAAGCAGCACCGCGGTCAGCCTGATGGCAACGTCGTTTACGGCGGCCGGCACCCTCGCGCTGGCCCCGGCGCTGGCGGTGATGCTGGGCGCCAATATCGGTTCGACCCTGGTGGTGCAACTGCTCAGCCTCGACGTGTCGATACTCACGCCACTGGCGTTGCTGACGGGGTTGATCGTTTTTCGCCTGCGCGATGACTCACGCTATGAAAGCGTCGGCTGTGCGCTGATCGGCCTTGGGTTGATGCTGCTGGCCCTGCACATGCTCGGCTCGACCCTGGCGCACGTCGAAAGCACGCCGGTCTTCCAAGTGATGATGCAAAGCCTCGACGGCGACGTGCTGATTGCCTTGCTGGTGGCGCTGATTCTCACCTGGCTCTGCCATTCAAGCGTCGCGGTGGTGTTGTTGATCGTCTCGCTGGCGGCGACCGGCATGCTGTCGGCCACCACGCTGGTAGCGTTGGTGATGGGTGTGAACATTGGCGGTGCGTTGCCGCCCGTAATCAACGCCGGATCGAGCGTCGGTCGACGCCTGCCGCTGGGCAATCTGCTCGTGCGGCTGCTGGGTGCGCTGGCGGTGTTGCCGTTTGCCGGTTTGCTGGCCGAGACGAATCTGAACCCGTCGACGCTGGTCGTGGTCGTGCACAGCGGTTTTAACGTGCTGCTGGCGCTGGTATTCATCGGCCTGACCGACGTACTCGCCAACGCCCTGACCCGGCTGCTGCCGGAACCGGTGCGGGATGTCGACCCCGGGATGCCGCACTACCTCGATGAAGCCGGCCTGGAAGTGGCCAACATCGGCCTGTCCAACGCCGCCCGCGAAGCGCTGCGCATGGCCGATATGTTCTCGGCGATGCTCGGGCGCCTGTTGCAGCTGTTCCACACATCGGCGCCGACCGGTGTCGACGAGGTGCGATGCATCGATCAATCCCTGGACTTGCTCAGTGCGGCGATTCGCGCCTACCTGGCCGACATCGGCAAAGAAGGCATCAGTGACGGCGACGCCGATCGCGCCCAGGAAATCCTGTTGTTCGTGATCAACCTCGAACACGCGGCGGACATTCTTTCCAGCAGCCTCGCGCAGTTGGCCATGCGCCGGGTGCGCCGTGGGGAACAGTTCACCGCATTCGAACTGTCCAGCATTGCCCCGTTGCACGATGCGTTGATGGAGAGCCTGAGCCTGGCGATCACCGTGTTTTTGCGCGAAGACATCACCACCGCGCATCAACTGATCAAGCGCAAGGACGCCGTGAGGCAACTCGAAGCACAGGCCAGCCGCGAGCACTTTCGCAATTTGCAGGAGGACAAAAACACCTGGGCCGAATCCGGCGACATCTTCCAGCGCGTGCTGCGCGATTACCGTCGCGTGCACCACCACATCGCCGCCCTCGCCTATCCGCTGCTCGAACGCGCCGGTGAGCGGGCCATCGAGAATAACGACTTGGCGAAGGACACCCCGACATGCGCCTGCTGATCTGCGCGGGGCGCCATTACGCCGACACCCGCCAGTGCCGACGGGTACTCGACGCCTTTCAACGCGTGCACCCCGTGCGTGTGTTGATTCATGGCGGCAACCAGCACCTGGGCGGTGTCATCGAAGAGTGGGCACGGGAACAGGGCATCGACATCGTGCGCTACCCGCCCAACTGGCAACGCCACGGCAAGTCCGCGGAACGCGTGCGCAACCGCTTCATGTTGCTCGACAGCCGAGCGGACGTGGTGATCGCCCTGCCCGGCGGCGGAGACACCGAAGAACTGATCATCCAGGCCGGTTTGGCAGGCCTGCAAACCTTATCGGTCGCTTCCTCGCTGTAGCAGCTGTCGAGCTTGCGAGGCTGCGTCCGGCGGCGCAGCCGTCGTAAACCCTGCGCACATTTTTTCCTGACACGCCGCATTCCCTGATTTCACGACGGCGGCGCCACCGGACGCAGCCTCGCAGGCTCGACAGCTGCTTCAGGGCTGATCTGTTCATTCCAACGAAATTATCGAGATAAACCTCATGCAAAAATTCACCTCCTTTGTACGCGATCTCCCGCCAGCCCAAGGCCGGTCACTGCGGCGCAATCTGTTGTTTGTCGGGATCACCCTGAGTGTGCTCGGGTGCCTGACGATGATCTCTCACGCCAACGCCGCCGGTGGCGCTTATGTGGTGGACGACGCCGGGATCAATGCGCCCGGTGAATGCAACATCGACGCCTGGTACCAGAACGGTCGGCACACGTCTTCCGGCACGAGTACCTTGTCGCAGGACTGTACGTTCAAATCACTGCCCACCGTGCAGTTCGGCGCGGTGTTGCAGCACAGCCACGATGACGCGCAAACGCAGGTGAGCCCGCAGTTCAAGGCTCAATTATTCGCCAGCGAAAACCTGGGTCTTGAATGGGCGCTGGCGGGCTCGGCGCACGTTGCCTTGAATCGGGCGCACACCTTCGACGGCGGCGAACTGAACCTGCCACTCACCTACCAACCGTTCGAAACGCTGCGCCTGAACCTCAATGCCGGCTGGGCTCACGCTTATGACGACGGCGAGCAAAACCATCGCTGGACCTGGGGCACCGGCGTTGAATACGACGTGGCCCGCGCCCTCACGCTGATCGCCGAACGCTTCGGCCAGCAAGGCGCGCAGCAGGCGTGGCAGGCTGGGCCGAGGTTTCATGTGGGCGAGCGCCTCGACATCGATCTGGTGGCGGGACGCAACTTGACGGGGGAACGTGACCAGTGGCTGACCACGGGAGCAACGCTGCGGTTTTGAACGATATCGCGTGACAAAGGAACTCCTGGCGATCGCCAGGCATCCTAAACTATGAGGTACATCCCAATTGCTTCAGAGGACACTGTCATGCGCCGTCTGATTATCATCTCCTCCCTGATGTTGTGTTTACCCTTCGGCTCGGCTATGGCCAAAGTGGATGCGGAAGATGTAGCCACTTCGGCCGGGGTATCTGCCTCGCTGTATTCGACCTTCAAGGACCACAAACTCATGATTCCTGCCAGGGATGATGCCTCCAGCTTCGTTGCCAGTGGCGGTGCAATTCGCGGTGTTTATCTGGAGTCGGTGCTGAAGAGAATCCGCCAGGACAATCCCGGTCTGAACGCCAGTGACGAAGACCTGGCTCGCGCCATCCTGATTCAGGAAGGCGATGCTGCCGGCCAATGAAGTGAAGGCCAATAAATAGTGGTGGGGCTTGCGACAGCTGGATAGCGTTTGCAGCCCTACTTCGCTTTCCCGGTGGACAAACGCGCCCATCCGGCCACTAACTGCGCACTGATACTTACCCCGCCGCACACCACAATGACCACATCGTGCGCATCTGCGATGGCGCTATGGTTCAGGTATGCCACCGCCAATGACACACCACAGGCCGGTTCCACTAACTGGCGCAGATCACTGGCGAATCGAACCACGCCCATGATGGCGTTCTCATCGCTGAGCACCACGCACTGGTGAGGGAAATCGCGCAGGTGTTGCACTGGCCAGGCTGCGACTTGTGCCGCGCCCAGCGATGTCGCCACGGTATCGATACGCGGCAATCGAACCGGATGCCCAACCTTCATGGCGGCCGCGAACGAGGCCGCCCCCTCGGTTTCGCAAGCAACGATCCGACAGTCCGTGCGGCCATGGCGAATCAGCCCCGTGAGGATTCCCGCCAGCAAACCACCGCCGCCCACCGACGTCACCATCACATCAACCTGAGGACACACCTCAAGCACCTCATCGACCAGGGTGCTGTACCCCTCCCACAACAGCGGGTGATCGAAAGCCGGCACGTATTCGGTGTCCGCATCCTGCGACAGTTCTTTGGCCCGTTGATTGGCCTCGTCCCAGACCTTGCCGTAAACAATCACCTCGGCACCGGTTTTCTTGATCCGGTTGCGGGTCGATTCAGGGGTGGTGTGCGGCACGACAATGCAGGCGCTCAGTCCGAGGCTGGCAGCAGCAACAGCGGTGGCAAAACCGGCATTGCCGCCCGAAGGACAAACGACTCGACGCTTGCCCTGGGCCTTGGCTTGACTGCACAGAAGCCCCATGCCACGCAGCTTGAAGGAACCGCTGGGTTGCAGGTTTTCCATCTTGAGCCAGATCCGCCGGGTCGGCGTCGACAGCCCCGGGTGCAAGATCAACGGTGTCCGGATGTGCAGCATCGCGGGTCTCCCAAAGGTGAACCCTACTTATCCAAGCTTAGTTCACCCAGCCCGCCGCCCCCCTTTTAGCGATAACGCGGTGCGGCGCTGGCGTTGCCAAACAGCCCCGAAAGGGTCTGGCGCTGCGCTTCGTAACGGTCCCATTGTTCGCCGTCGTGCAGACTCGGGATGGTCACCACTTCGCCTTTCGCCAGGCCCGCCAGTGCGGCGTCGACCATGTCGGGCGCCGACATCACGATCTCTTGCGGCAGGTTTTCCACCGGGTTGCCCGCCTCACTCCAGAAGTCGGTAGCCGTCGCGCCAGGCAATACCGCCTGAACACGAATGCCCTTATCCGCCAGCTCGCGGTGCATTGATTGGCTCAGGCCCAGCACAAAGGCCTTGGTCGCGCCATACACGCCGTTGAGGATTTCCGGCGCGATGGCCACGATCGATGAGATGTTGATCACGGTGCCCGTGCCACGGGCGACAAAGCCAGGCACCACCGCATAGGCCAGCCGCATCAGCGCAGTGACGTTGAGGGTGATCATGTCTTCCATCTCGTCGACCGGACTGCCCAACAACGGCATCACCGCGCCAACGCCGGCGTTGTTCACCAACAGGGTGATGCTGGCGTCATTGCGCAGAATCTCCTCGACCCGCAGCACATCGGCTTTGACTTTCAGATCAGCGGCGACCACTTCCACCGCGTGCCCGGTTTCGTTGCTCAGGTGGTTCGCCAGCGCGTTCAGTTTGCTCTGGCTGCGGGCGACCAGAATCAGGTCGTAACCCTGCCGGGCGAGACGGTCGGCATACACCGCGCCGATGCCCGAAGAAGCGCCAGTGATCAGTGCGGTGCCTTTGGATGAGAGAGCCATGTCGGATTTCCTTCACAGTGAGGCGATCAGTTCGCCGGGTGTGAACCGTTATAAAGGGTCTTACACTTGTCTCAAATGACGTTTAAAGTACGTTTTTCGGACATATTCATTTGAGGGTCCTGCGATGACTGCCGTGGCATTTGTGGTGTTCGAGGGTTTCCAGTCCATGGCGCTGGCGGCCATGCCGGTGTTCGAGTACGCCAACTTCAGCGCCGGTGAGCCGCTGTATGAGGTCAGTGTGATCTCGCAGGACGGCAGCACGTTGCGCGCCTCCGGAGGCTTGAACGTCGGGACCCAGGCGTTCGATGAGCGAGTCTTCGACACCGTCATCGTGGTGGGCGGCGATACCATCGTCGAACAGGCACCCGAAGGTGTATTGACCTGGCTGCGCAACCGGGTGAACACCACCAGGCGCATGGCGTCGATTTGTTCAGGGGCATTCGTGCTGGCCCAGGCCGGTTTGCTCGATGGACGACGGGCCACCACTCACTGGGCCTATGCCCGGGAGCTGCAAGCGCGATTTCCGTTGATCAAAGTGGAAGAAGACCGCATCTACGTGGTTGACGGCTCGATCTGGAGCTCGGCCGGCATGACCGCCGGCATCGACCTGGCGCTGGCCATGGTCGAGAAGGATCACGGCGCCGAACTGGCGCGCTCTGTGGCGCAGAAACTGGTGATGTATCAGCGCCGCGCGGGGGGGCAGTCCCAGCATTCGGCACTGCTGGAACTGGAACCGAAATCCGACCGGATTCAAACCGTTCTCGGCTATGCCCGCGAACACCTGGCCTCGCCTCTGTCGGTGGAGCAACTGGCAGACGTGGCGCGCTTGAGCCCTCGACAATTCAGCCGCAGTTTTCGCGCCGAGACCGGGCAGACGCCGGCCAAGGCCATCGAAAACCTGCGCCTGGAGGCGGCACGGCAGATGCTTGAACGCGGGCGTCTGAGTCTTGATCAAATCGCCACCGAGGCCGGTTTCACTGACCGTCGCCGCATGCGTGAAGCCTTTCTTCGGGCATTCGGCCAACCGCCGCAGGTCATTCGGCGCAATGCCAGGTCCGAGTTGAACGCGTGAGCAGCCCCCGGCCTCTAAACTGAATGGGGCAATGGCTCATCACGAGGTGCTCATGAAAATTTCGCCCAGGCTGGCATTCTTCGCCATCGCCGGCACCCTTGCCTACCTCGGTCTCGCGGTGTGGGGCATGGGCGGGTTGGCCGCGTTTTTCGCCCATGCGCCATTGGTGGTGGTTGCCTTGGCGACCTTGGTGATGACCGTGGCTTCGCTGTTCACCGAGGTCAATCTGAGTTCCGGTGAACGAGAGGACCGCGCCAATCGCTGGGTGCTTCCGGCGTTCGGGGTGATCGGGATACTCAGCGGCTTTTTGCCGGCGTACACCGACCGAATCGATTACTGGACCTTCGGCGGTGAAGGCCTGCGCTGGATCGGCGCGTTGCTGTTCATCGTCGGCGGCGCCCTGCGGTTGTGGCCCGTGTTTGTGCTGGGCAATCGATTCAGCGGGTTGGTGGCGATTCAACCGGGGCATACGCTGGTCACCGACGGGATTTATCGTAGTCTGCGCAACCCCAGTTACTTGGGGATGCTGGTCATCGCCTTGGGTTGGGCGCTGGCGTTTCGTTCAGGTGTCGGCCTGCTGTTGGCCGCATTGACGGTGATTCCGCTGATTGCCCGGATTCACGCGGAAGAGGCGTTGTTGAGGGCACAGTTTGGCCACGAATATGAGGCGTATTGCGCCCACACCTGGCGCTTGGTTCCCGGTGTGTACTAGTCACTGCGCAGCTCCATTGCAGGAGCGAGCAGGCTCACTCCTACAATTAGATTTGGTTGAGGCGCAGAGAGTGGTCGGGATCGACCGCTGCGGTGACTGACTGATAGCTGGCCAATGTCGCATGCGCCGTCTGAATCGGATGTGCGTGCGTCTCGGTGATGATCACCAAATCAGCCCCGGCCGCTTCTGCCGCCCGTATCCCCACGCTGGCATCTTCGAAGATCAGGCATTCCGTCACCTCGACATCCAGCCGTTTCGCCGCCAATCGATAACCCGCCGGATCGGGTTTACCGGCGCTGACATCCTCCGCAGTCACCATCACGTCAGGTACGGGAATCCCCGCGGCCGCGATCCGGCGCAAGGCCAGCGCTCGGGGTGCGGAGGTCACGATTGCCCATTGATTGGCCGGCAAGGATTGCAGGAATGCCGCCGCGCCGCGGACCTCAACAATTCCCTCCACGTCCTCGATTTCCGCCTCGGTAATCCACGCCGCTTCCGCCTGCGCATCGACGCCCGGCAATCCCTGGCGATTGATGGTGTCGATAGCGCGGACGCCGTGAATGGTCGGCAGGAAAGACTCGACATCCACCCCGTGGCGCAAGGCCCAGATCGTCCAGATCCGCTCGGCGGCAGCGATAGAGTTAAGAACAGTGCCGTCCATATCGAACAGGAAAGCGCGGTAAGGCGTGTTGAATACGGATGGATGAGCAGACAAGGATAAGCTTCCTCTCGCAAGTGGCCAGGCAGGTAGTACCAGGCAATGTAGCATTTACCAGCGAGACGGGCTCATGCGGCGCAGTAACGTTTCAGCCAGCAGGCTTGGACTTCAAGGCACCGTCGACACAGTCCAGCAATTGACCGATCGCCCAGGGTTTTTTAATGAACGAGACCGAATGTTTTACGCCTGAGCTTTGCGGGGTTTCGAAGCCGGACATGATCATGATCGGCTTGTCAGGCCAGCGGTCGCCGAACTGATTGGCCAGGTCAGCGCCATTGAGGGTGCCCGGCATGGTGATATCGGTGAGCAACAGGCAAACGTCATTCGCATGCTGCTCCAGATACATCGAAGCGGCATCTGCACTGATTTGAGGCTCGACCACAAACCCTTCGTCCTGAAGAATTTCGCAAAGAAACTCCAGGATCAGCGGATCGTCCTCGACCACAAGAATCAACCCACCCGAAGGTTTCGCGTCGACCGTCGATACTGGTCCCATGACATTGCCACTCCCTGAATGCATCTATGATTTCGCGAGCTAAATGCGCTACCTATCAAGTATGAGCAGCCAGCTCGGCGGAAATTCATTTTTGATACACCGGGGTGACGAAATCAGGCGTCCTGCAAAATCAGAGCAGCGCCCTTCTCTGCCATCAACGCCCTTGTTTGTAGTGATGTCATGCCCTGCACGAACCTGTGGGAACAAGCGCCCACAGGGATCGAGAGGAACTGGATTACTGAGAAGTAGCGTCCTTCTTCATCGCATCTTTGCTCATGCTGTCCTTGGACATTGCATCCTTGGACATGCTGTCTTTCTTCATCGTGTCCTTGGCCATCGCGTCCTTTTTCATCGCTGAATCTTTTTTCATCGTGTCTTTGGATATGGCATCTTTGGACATCGAGTCCTTGCTCATGGTGTCGTTGCTCATGGTGTCAGCAGCGAATACAGAGGCGGTACCTACGGCCAGGCACATGGACAGTACGGCGGTGGCTAACTTTTTCATGATGAACTCCTTGAAGCACAGGTTGCGGGCGAGTGAAGTTGCCCGTCAGCTGCCACCGAACCAGTTGTAGCCCTGGTCTTCCCAGTAGCCACCGCTGTAGGTGTTGCTGACGAAAATGGCCTGAATGTGTTTGGGATTCTTGTAGCCCAGCTTGGTGGGCATGCGCAGTTTCATGGGGAAGCCGTATTGGCGCGGCAGCACCGCGCCGTCGTAGGTCAGCGTCAGCAAGGTTTGCGCATGCAGCGCGGTGGCCATGTCGATGCTGGTGTAGTAGTCATCCGCGCATTTGAAGCCGACGTATTTGGCATCGGTGTCGGCGCCAACGCGCTTGAGGAAATCACTGAACCGCACGCCACCCCAGCGGCCGATTGCGCTCCAGCCTTCGACGCAGATGTGCCGGGTGATCTGTTCGGTCTGCGCCATGGCGCGCAATTCTTCGAGCCGCCAACTGCGTTTGTCCGCGACCAGGCCGGTAACTTCCAGTCGGTAACTCTCCGCCTCCACCGTCGGCGCTTCGTCGATGCCGTAGAAGGCGTTGAACGGAAATGGCCGGGGGATCATCGATTCGGGATAGGTCGGTGCCATGGCGTTGGGGTTGAACAGCCAGCCCTGCACCCGGTCGTTGAAGCGGGACATGGCGGACAACGCGGTGTCGACGTTTTCGTTGTCGGTGATGTTGCAGCCGGACAACATCGCCACGCCGCCCAGCGTCAGGCCACGCAGCAGGAACGAGCGACGCGAGCGGTCGGCGATCTGCGGGGCGAGGATTTTCCGGGCATCTGTCAGGATCGACGACTCGTCCAGCCCGGTACTTTCGATGCGCTTTTTCATACCGACTCCTTGCGACCGACGATCATGGCCCACAACGTTTTGGGGACCAGCGCGACCATCACCAGATGCACCGCAACGAAGGCCACCAATAGCGCCATCGCGAAGAAATGCACCCGTCGCGCACCTTCGTAACCCGCCATCAACTCGCGCAGCAGCGGGAACTGGACGGACTTCCACAGCACCAGCCCTGAAACCACCAGCAGCATGATGTCGACCATCACGAACAGGTACGCCAGCCGTTGCACCTGGTTGTAATGACTCAGGTCGGCATGCCCCAACCGCCCTCGCAACGCGGCCCATACGTCATGCAGGACACCTTTGGGCGAAACCGGGAAGAAACGGCGTTTCAGACGACCGCTGAACAGGTTGATGGCCAGATAAATCAGGCCGTTGATGGCGAGAAACCACATCGCCGCGAAGTGCCATTGCAGGGCGCCCCCCAGCCAGCCGCCGAGCGTGATCGATTTGGGGAAGCTGAAATCGTAAATGGGCGATGCGTTGTAGATCCGCCAGCCGCTGGTGACCATGACCAGAACCGCCAGGGCGTTCAGCCAATGGGTCAGCCGCAGCCAGCGCGGATGGCTGCTGATACGGGGTGAAGCAGATAGCTGCGACATGTCCGGCTCCCGGCAGTTGATCGATGGGGCCGAGTATGTGAGCGGACAGATCGCCAAATCCTCACGTAAAGTTAAATTAAACGTGATAACTCTCGACGCGTTGCCACGCGCCTTACCCTGCAATTGTGGTTAAAATGCCGCCCCCTCAAATTGCCGACCCTGCCCGATGAACCCAGACGCGCTCGCCACCCTCCACGCCCATTTGCTGACGGCCCTGGCAACGCCCCCCGCAGAAACCCGCCGTTTGTTCCACGGCCGTGGCCGCCGCTGGCCGGGCCTGGAGCAGTTGACCGTCGACTGGCTTCAGGGCGTGGTGCTGGTCGCCCTGTTCAAAGAGCCGGAAGCGTCGCAGCTCGAAGACTTGAAACAACGCCTGATGCTGATCACGCAGTCGCCCGAGTGGCAGCAATCCGGCGCGCATACCTTGTTGCTGCAACATCGCTACCTGCTGCAAAGCACCACCGAGTGGCTGCTGGGGGACGTGATCGATGAAATGACCATCACCGAGGGTGGCTTGCGTTACCGTGTGGACCTGGGGCGCAAACAGAACACCGGCCTGTTTCTCGACATGCGCTACGGCCGCGACTGGGTGCGGGCCAATGCCGACGGCAAGCGTGTGTTGAACCTGTTTGCCTACACCTGCGGTTTTTCGGTCGCGGCCATCGAGGGCGGCGCCGAGCACGTGGTCAATCTGGACATGTCCAGCCCGGCCTTGAGCCGTGGGCGCGACAATCACCGGCTCAACGGGCACGATTTGAGCAAGGTCAGCTTTCTCGGTCACGACCTGTTCAAGTCCTGGGGCAAGGTGATTGGCAAAGGTCCGTATGACCTGGTGATCATCGACCCGCCGTCCTTTCAGAAAGGCAGTTTTTTGCTGACCAAGGATTACCAGCGCGTATTGCGCCGCTTGCCGGAGCTGCTCGGCCCGCAAGGCACGGTGCTGGCCTGCATGAACGACCCGGCGTTCGGCCCGGACTTCCTCATCGATGGCGTCATGCGGGAAGCGCCGAGCCTGCGTTTTGAACAGCGGCTGGACAATCCACCGGAATTTCCGGATGCCGATGAGGCCTGCGGATTGAAGGCGCTGGTGTTCAAGTTGGGCGAGTAAACCGCCGGTATCAACGCGGCTGCAGCACCAACGCAAACAACTCGCCGTGACCATTCACGTTGAGCTTGTGATACACGTTGCGCCGATGCACTTTCACGGTCTCCGGTGAAATGCCCATCTGCTGGGCGATGGCTTTGCTGGAGAAGCCCTGAAGAATCAGCCTGGCCGTTTCGATTTCCCGCACCGACAGGCGCGCGTCGAAGCGATCCAGCAACAGGGTGAGATCGCCGGCCACAGGCTCGGCGGTCGCGCCTTCCGGCGGCATCAGTTGCAGGTGACGGCGCATCGCCGACAGCACCCAGTCGCGCACGCACAACAGACGGCCCTGCTCCTGGAGGGTAAATCGCGTCGAGCGCCCCAGCGACAAGCCCAGCACGGCGCCATCGAGGTTGATCATGAACTGCAACTCGTCGGCGCCCACGACCGAACGGAAATAGCTCAGGTAGTACTCGCTTTGCTGGAACTGGTCGGGAGCCACCGATTCCAGGCTGTGCAGGCCATCGGCAATGCCGGCGCAAGCGGCCTGGTAGAAGGGATCAAGCAGGTACATGCCGGCGCTGTAGTCCGCCAGTTCTTCATGCTCGGCGGCATCGCCTTTTGAGTCGAAATCAATCAGCAACCGCGGCACCCGCCCCGCGCCCATCACCGCGACCAACGCATTGTCCAGCGGCACCAGCAACCGCAAGGTGTCGACCAGCGCCCGCCAGAAACCGTCCTGACCCAACGCACCAAACACCCGCGCCAGCCCTTGGTGCACGGGCAACTCTTTCAACAACGCGTCCACGCACTACCCCTTTCGAGTAACCCATGATGGGAATGGGTGAGTCCCGCGCCTGCCGATACGCTGCAAGCACCTGTTCATCACCGGCCTGCAGCAGGCCAGGAGTGCCGCATCATGAGTCGTCACCGTTCGCATATCAATCTCGGACTGGGCGCCTGTTTGTGCGTCTCGCTGTCGGCGATGGCCACCGACGCACCCACGGTCCATGTCTACAACTGGTACGACTACATCGGTCCCAACACCCTGCATGACTTCAAGCGCGATACCGGAATCGAGCCGGTTTACGACACCTTCGACAGTGCCGAAGTGCTGGAAGGCAAACTGCTGACCAGCCGCAGCGGCTACGACGTGGTGGTGGCGAGTAACTTCAGTTTGCCGACGCTGATCAAGGCCGGCGCCCTGGCACCGTTGCCGCACGCGCAAATGCCTGATTTCAAGAACATGGACAGCGACCTGCTGGCAAAACTGGCCAACAACGATCCGGGCAATCAGTACGCCGTGCCGTATCTGTGGGGCACCAACGGGATTGGCTACAACATCGACAAGGTCCGCGCCGCGTTGGGCGACAAGGCGCCCGTGGACTCCTGGGACCTGGTGTTCAAGGAGGAGAACCTCGCCAAGCTCGGCCAATGCGGCGTGGCGATGCTCGATTCGCCATCCGAAATGCTGCCGGTCGCCCTGCACTATCTGGGCTTGCCACCTAACAGCACCAACGCCGAAGACTACAAGAAGGCCGAGGCGCTGCTGCTCAAGTTGCGCCCGCACATTGCGTACTTCAATTCGTCCAAGTTCATCAGCGACCTGGCCAACGGCAACATCTGCGTGGCGGTGGGCTGGTCCGGCGCGATGCTGGAAGCCAAGACCAATGCCGAGCAAGCCAACAACGGCGTGAAGATCGCCTACAGCCTGCCCAAGGAAGGTGCGCCGGTGTGGTTCGACACGCTGGTACTGCTCAAGGACGCCCCGCATCCGCAACAAGGCCTGGCCTTCATCGACTACCTGATGCGCCCGGATGTTATCGCCCCGGTCAGCGATCACCTGAACTACCCCAACGGTAATCGCAGCGCGACGCCGCTGGTGGCTGAGGCGACCCGCACCAATCCTGCCGTTTATCCGTCGGCTGAAGCGCTGGCCACGTTGTTCACCCTCCAGCCCCTGCCGCCCGCCACCGAGCGGGTGCGGACGCGGATCTGGAGCAAGGTGAAAAACGGTCAATAACCCCCGGTGACTCTGTAGCAGCTGGCGAAGCCTGCGTCCGGCTGCGAAGCAGTCGTAAATCCGGCTCATGCGGCTTACCTGAAACACCGTGCGCTCTGACTTTACGACTGCTGCGCAGCCGGACGCAGGCTTCGCCAGCTGCTACAGGGAATCGGTCATCCAATAATTTTGTTTAACACCATAAACATGAGAAAACCCATGAAACCACGTGCCCGCGACTTGAACATCCAGTTCGGCCAACTGCAACCCGGCCCTCTCAACGCCATCACCGACGTGCCCGGTGTGCGCGTCGGCCACAGTGATGTGCGTGGCCGCACCGACAGCGGTCGTGACATCCACACCGGCGTCACCCTGATCGAACCGCGCGCCGGTTCCACCAATCAACAACCGTGCTTTGCCGGTGTGCATGTGCTCAACGGCAACGGTGACGCCACCGGTCTTGAGTGGATTCGTGAAGCCGGCCTGCTGACCAGTCCGATCGCCTTCACCAACACCCACAGCCTGGGCGTGGTGCGCGACGCGCTGATTGCGCTGGACCGTGAGAACCCACCCGACGACGGCCGACTTTACTGGAACATGCCGGTGGTGCTGGAGACGTTCGACGGCCTGCTCAATGACATCAACGGCTTCCACGTCAAACCCGAACATGTGGCCCAGGCCCAACGCAATGCGGTGGGTGGCCCGGTGATCGAAGGCGCGGTGGGCGGTGGCAGCGGGATGATTTGTCACGAGTTCAAGGGCGGCATCGGCACGTCCTCGCGACGCTTGAGCCCTGCGCAGGGCGGCTGGACGGTCGGCGCGATTGTTCAGGCCAACCACGGTATTCGCAATGAACTGCGCGTCGACGGTTACCCGGTCGGACGCTATATGGAACAGGTCGACTCGCCCTTCCTCAAGGCCTCGCTGCCGTTTCCGGGCATGGGCTCCATCGTCGTCTGCCTGGCCACGGATGCGCCGTTGCTGCCGCACCAATGCACGCGCCTCGCGCAACGTGCCAGCCTCGGCCTCGCCCGCACCGGTGGCGGTAACGAAGACCACAGCGGTGACATCTTCATTGCCTTCGCCACCGGCAACCAGCACGTACCGCCAGCTGCCTATGAAGGCAAAGGCGCGCCGACGTGCGACAACCTGAGCATGGTCAACAACGATCACATCAGCGAGTTGTTTCTGGCCGCCACCGAAGCCGTGGAAGAAGCCATTATCAATGCCCTGTTGGCGTCCGATACGGTCGAAGGTAATGGCCACACTGTGCCGGGGCTTGATGCCGAGACGCTGCTAAAAGCACTGCGCCAGGCCGGTTGGCCTGGGATTCAGCGATAAAGCGCTAAACAGAAATGCCCGATGCCATGCATCGGGCAATCACTGATCAGTGCTCCAGCACCAGCAACGGCGTGCCTTTCTTCACGATGTAGGTCGCCAGCTCAGACGCTTTGCCGCTACCCACGTTCTTCGCCAGATGCACGGTGCCCGCCGGGATGTACAGCGAATCGCCCGCCTTCAGCGTGATCGGTGCCCGCCCCTCCAACTGATACTCGAAGGTGCCTTCGATAACGTAGGCGACCTCAACCCCAGGGTGCGAATGCTTTGGCGACGTCACGCCCGCGTCGAAATCGACACGCACTTGAATCACCTCGCGGTCGGCGACGTCCAGGTCCTGGCGCACCTGGTCTGTGCGGTGAATGCCGGCCTGCCAGTTTTTAGCAGGTTGTGCTTCAGGGGTGGTCTCGCCCGCCTGGCAAAAGCTTGCAAAGGCTGCCAGTGAAACAGCGGCAAGGGTGAAACCGAGCCGGCCAGCGGTGTTACGGGAAGTGATACGGGACATCGTCATTCTCCAGTGATTGCCGCCGATGCGGTGACACCATTTGGAGGGACCGGTGTATCTCGCGTGTGTCGCACATCCCTTGGTTTTGTATGCAAAGGTGGCTGCCGGCACCGGGGATACGTTGCGATACAAGCCCCCGTCCGCTCCGACCGACCATCCGAAGAAATGTCCTCTGTCACCACACAGCTAAAATTGACAGGGGGGATCACTTCAACGCGTCCTTACAAGCGGGAGTTTCACGATGAAAATCGTATCTTCGCTGGCGTTGGTGGTGGCGGTCGGGTGGCTCTCCGGGTGTTCGACGGTGCCAGACAGTCAGATCACTAACGTTCCCCTGCACGCTACGTCCGTCAACGGCGGGAATATCGCCCGGCCCATCATGATGCCCAAAGGCAATGCAACCGAGTTCTGGTTTGCCGTCAGCGGCGAAACCATGGGCAGCGCGTTACCCGGTCGCTTGATGGCTTATATCTATTCCGGAAGCTGCGCCCAACTGGGCTCTACGCCGGCGTATGACCTGAACGACGGGCCGAATGCACGGTTTTATTCATCGGCATCGATGCAGTACTTCTGGAAAAGCGCACCCGTGGCGGTCGAGACACTCCGCGCCGGCGGCTATGTGCTGGTGGTGCGTGAAAGCCCGGGCGATGGCCATCAAAACATTTTCTGCGGCAATCTGAGCTGAAGCCGTTGCCCTCCTTCGTTCCCGCGCGCTGCGTGGGAACGCTTTTCTCACGGTATCGCCGACGCTCGTCTACTGATCCTGAGCCGCCGCAACCGGGTCCGCCCCGCGCGCGCCCTTGAACGCATCACGCCGTGCCTTTCGTTCTGCGGCATAGGCCTCGCTGGGCGTACTGATCAGCTCTGCACGACGCAACGGCTCGCCGCAATGCGCACACAACGGCCCCAGCCCGGCAGGTTGACGACAGGTGGCGTGGGTGTAAACCACCGCCAACCCCTCCTCCTCTGACTTGCACCAGGTTTCCCCCCACGCTCGCAATGCCAGCACCACGGAATAGAACGCGTCCCCCTTGGGTGTGAGGTGGTACTCGTAACGCAACGGCCGCTCACTGTAGGGGCGGCGGGCGACCAGTCCGTCGGCCTCCAGACGCTTGAGGCGGGTGGCGATCATTTGCGGAGTCCCGGCGGTTTGCGCCTGGATCTCGTCGAATCGATGGCTGCCCATGAACAACTCGCGCAGCACCAGGACCGTCCAGCGGTCGCCGACGACAGATTCAGCCCGGGAAATCGGACACAAGGTTTCGGGAACAGCGGTGTTTACCGACATGCGGCCTTGCCTCTTTCACAGTTACTATGATTATCATATCAACATGATGCACGGGCAAGCCCGACGCACCGGTCACTCAATTTCCTGGAGAAACAGCCATGTCAAAAGCACTCTATCCCCTCGACAGAACCGCCTACCTGTTGGTCGATCCTTACAACGATTTCCTTTCCGAAGGCGGAAAAGTCTATCCGCTTATCGAACCGATCGCCGAACAAGTCGGCCTGCTCGACAACTTGCGCTCACTCGACCGCACCGTCCGGGCCCTCGAGATTCCGGTGGTCATCGTACCGCACCACCGCTGGGAACAAGGCGACTACGAGGATTGGGATCACCCAAGCCCCACCCAATGCAAGATCATGCACATGCATCACTTCGCTCGCGGGGAATGGGGCGGCGACTGGCACCCCGATTTCGCGCCCAAGGCCGGTGACATCGTTGTTCAGGAACACTGGGGCTCCAGTGGTTTTGCCAACACCGACCTGGATTTTCGACTCAAACAAAAAGGCATCACTCACGTAATCATCGTTGGCCTGCTGGCCAATACCTGCATCGAGGCCACCGCCCGTTACGCGGTGGAACTGGGTTATCACGTCACCCTGGTGCGCGACGCGACGGCCGCCTTCAAGCCCGAAATGATGCACGCGGCGCATGAGCTGAACGGTCCGACGTTCGCCCACGCCATTGTCACCACACCAGAGCTCATCGCCACCCTGACCCGAGGTGAACGCCCATGACACTGACAGGCAAACTGATGATCGGCGCCAGCGATGTGCCCGGTACCGAAGGGACGATGAGGGCGCTCAATCCCGCCAGCAATCAGTTGATTGAACCGGCGTTCGCCCTGGGTGGCGTAGCCGACGTCGACAAGGCCGCGACCCTCGCCGATGAAGCGTTCGATGAGTACAGCCACACCTCGCTCACCCGGCGCGCGGCGTTCCTCGACAGCATTGCCGACAATCTCGACTCGGTGCGCAAGACGTTGGCAGCAAGGGCAGCACTCGAAACCGGCCTGCCCGAGGCGCAACTTGAGGGTGAAGCAATAAAAGCTGCCACTCAGTTCCGCCAATTCGCCGAGGTCGTGCGCAGGGGGCGCTTCCTGCAACTGGCCATCGACCCGGCGCAGCCTGATCGCCAGCCACGCCCGCGCATGGACCATCGACTGCAGAAGATCGCCCTCGGTCCGGTGGCGATTTTCGGCGCGAGCAATTTTCCGATCGCGTACTCGGTCGCCGGGGGCGACACCGCTTCGGCACTGGCGGCTGGCGCGACGGTCATCCTGAAGGCGCATAACGCTCACCCCGGAGCGTCGGAAATCCAGGCCCAGGCGATTCGCAACGCCGTGCAAGTACACGGGCTGCCCGAAGGCGTGTTTTCGATGGTGCGCGGTGGCGGTAATGCAATCGGTGAAGCGCTGGTCGATCATCCGTTGATCAAAGCGGTGACGTTCACCGGCTCGGAACGTGGCGGTATGGCGCTGTATCGCCGTGCGCAACTGCGCCCCGAACCGATTCCCGTGTTCACCGAGATGACCAGCATCAACCCCACGTTCATCCTGCCCCACGCACAGGCCACTCAAGGGGCGCGGATCGGTGACAGCTTTATCGAACGCATGGTGGTGAACGTCGGGCAAGCCTGCCTCAAACCTGCGCTGTTGATCGCCATTGACGGGCCGGGCTTTGAGGCGATGCGCGCCGCGATGATCGAACGCGTCAACCAGACCTCGGCGCGACCGATGCTGACACCGGGCATTCACGCGGCCTATTTGAACGGTCTCGGTTTCATGGAGAACGCCGGCGCCCAGCGCATTGCCGAAGGCTCGGCAGCCAGTGCCGCGCTGGAAGGCGCCTCCGCGTTGCTGGAGGTCGACGGCGCACATTTCCTGAACGAGACGCTGCTCGCCGAAGAAGTATTCGGCCCTTCAGCGTTGCTGGTGAAGGTCCGGGATGAGGCTGAGATGCTCGCCGTTGCGCGCTCGCTGCGGGGTCAGCTGTCGGCGGCCCTGCACCTAGAGGACGATGATTTGCCTTTGGCACAGCGCTTGTTGCCGGTATTGGAACGACGCACCGGGCGCATCGTCGTCAATGCTTTCGCGCATCCGCAGGAAGTGACCTTTGCCACCGTTCACGGCGGGCCGTTTCCGGCCACGTCGGACAGCCGCTTCACCTCGGTCGGCATGACGTCGATTGAACGTTTCTTGCGTCCGGTGGCTTACCAGGGCTTTCCTCAAGCGCTGCTGCCCGAGGTGCTGCGAGACCTGAACCCGTCGGGATTGCCTCGCCTCATTGACGGTGTCTAGAAAGGGGGACGGGGTTCAATGCCTGGACATCAAGCCATGCATCACCCCGAACCTCAGTCCACCTTCGGAGGGCGTCATGTGCGAGATACCAAAGACCTTGAACGCGGCCAACATCACCACCAGGCCACCGGGCAAGGAGCTCAAGCGATGGTTTTGCAAGCCGGCCAGTTTGAGCTGTTTGACGTGCCCCACTTCCAGCAGGCGCAATGACAGGCGCAGCAGGCCGCTGTAGGTGATGCCGCTTTCGCCGTCGTCATTCATGCCGTTGGCCTTGAGCACTTTGGCGAGCATTCGCGCCGTTCCCGACGAGCCGATAGTCTGCTGCCAACCCAAGGCGCGGTAACGCCGCGCCACTTTTTCAAACTGCAGCGTGGCCACCCGCTCGGCTTCCAGCAACGCCGGGGCGGTGATGCAGCCACCCGAAAAGTAACGCGCGCCAAACGTGCCGCTGCCGATGGCAATGCTTTCGGTCAACAACGGTTGGGCGCCCTGCCCCAGAATCAGCTCGGTGGATCCGCCACCGATGTCCACAACCAGACGCAGACTGGCCGGGCTGGGGATCGAATGGGCGACGCCGGCGTACACCAGATTCGCCTCTTCATGCCCCGAGATGACATCAATCCTGAACCCCAGATGCCGCTCGGCGCTGGCCAGAAACAGTTGCGCATTGTCAGCTTCACGCACCGCGCTGGTCGCCACCGCCCGCACCCGGCCGGCTTCAAAACCGCGCAATTTTTTACCGAATCGCGAGAGCGCCTGCCATCCACGGTCCAGCGCCATCTCATCCAGCGCGCCGCCCTGAAAACCTTCCGATAAACGGACCGGTTCACGCAGGGTTTTCACTTCCTGGATCATCCACTTCTGGTTCCGTTTGACCGGCTGGCCAATCATCATGCGAAATGCATTAGAGCCCAGGTCAATGGCTGCAAATAGCGAGGCGTCTCCTTTCATGGTGCGGATTCCTGGCAGTTTCATTGGCCCGCGAACGCAGTCCATCGAAGCGTTCAAGACGGTTTGCGAGGATCCTGCCATGGGTTAGGTGACACCAAGATGACACCGGCCTTTTTTTCACCACGCCACAACCGTCACTGGCCCGTCACATCCACAGGCCTAGCATGACCACTTCCACCTTCGTCGGGAGTTATGGCCATGCTTTTAGACAACGACACCCTGATTCAACGTATCCATCGCGAGCTGCTCGATCACCGCGACGAAGAGCTGGAACTGGAATTGATGGAGGACGGCCACGACCTCAATGCGCTGTTTGATGCGCATGAGGGTGACAGCAGTGCAAAAGAACAGAGACGACGCTATTTCAGCGAGCTGTTCCGCTTGCAGGGCGAACTGGTCAAGCTGCAAAGCTGGGTGGTGAAAACCGGGCACAACGTGGTGATTT
Source organism: Pseudomonas sp. OV226 (assembly GCF_003148705.1). NCBI lineage: Bacteria > Pseudomonadati > Pseudomonadota > Gammaproteobacteria > Pseudomonadales > Pseudomonadaceae > Pseudomonas > Pseudomonas sp. OV226. The sequence continues at coordinate 149,750 of NZ_QGGS01000007.1, forward strand.
TGTTTGAAGGTCGCGACGCGGCGGGTAAAGGTGGGGTGATCAAGCGCATTACCCAGCGGCTCAATCCACGGGTCTGCCGGGTCGCCGCCCTGCCCGCGCCCAACGACCGCGAACGCACGCAATGGTATTTCCAGCGTTACGTCTCGCACCTGCCGGCTGCCGGGGAAATCGTGCTGTTCGACCGCAGCTGGTACAACCGCGCGGGCGTCGAGCAGGTCATGGGGTTTTGCAACGCCGACCAATATGAAGAGTTCTTCCGCACCGTGCCAGAGTTTGAACGGATGCTCGTGCGCTCCGGTATCCAGCTGATCAAATACTGGTTCTCAATCTCCGACCAGGAACAGCACCTGCGCTTCCTCAGCCGTATTCATGACCCGCTCAAGCAATGGAAACTCAGCCCGATGGACCTCGAATCCCGCCGGCGCTGGGAGGCCTATACCAAGGCCAAGGAAATCATGCTGGAACGCACCCACATCGCCGAAGCCCCATGGTGGGTGGTGCAGGCCAACGACAAGAAACAGGCCCGCCTCAACTGCATTCACCATTTGTTGGGGCAGATGCCCTATGAAGAGGTCGAATACCCGGTGATTGAATTGCCGGAGCGTGTACGGCAGGAGGACTATTCGCGCAGTCCGACGCCGGCGGAATTGATTGTGCCGCAGGTGTATTAGGGGGATGGCTTGAATTAAATGCATATTGGCACAATAAGTTAGCAAACACGGAAACAGGAGCCTTCAATCCTCGTTACCCTGATTTTCATTGGGTGCCGAGCGTAGTGCCCAATCGGGCTCCTGGATTCACGTGATGCTTGATCTTGAAGCTTCTCACCAGGTCTTTACCACCTATCACCAACGATAGAGCCATCTGAGCGGTAGGGATCACCGTAAATCTGTGGGAGAAGCACAGGATGAACACGAAAAAACTGAGACACATTCTTGCCGGTTTAACGCTGTCATTTGGCGCTGTGCATTCGCACGCCGAAGAAGCCAAAAAAGTCGATGTATTGCTGATCGGTGGCGGCATCATGAGCGCGACCCTGGGCGTTTGGCTTAATGAGTTGGAGCCAGGGCTCTCGATGGAAATGGTCGAGCGCCTCGACGGTGTCGCCCTGGAAAGCTCCAATGGCTGGAACAACGCGGGTACAGGCCATTCGGCTTTGGCCGAGTTGAATTACACGCCGCAAGACGAGAACGGAAAAGTCACGATCTCGAAAGCTGTTGAAGTGAATGAAGGCTTCCAGTTGACCCGGCAATTCTGGGCTTGGCAGGTCAGGCAAGGCGTGCTGAAGAACCCACGTTCGTTCATCAATTCCACCCCGCACATGAGTTTCGTCTGGGGCGCTGACAACGCCAGCTTTCTGAAAAAGCGTTACGAGGCCTTGCAGGCCAGCCCGCTGTTCCGCGGTATGCAGTACTCCGAAGACCCGGCCGTGATCAAAAAATGGGTTCCGCTCATGATGGAGGGGCGTGATCCGAAGCAAAAAATTGCGGCCACGTGGAACCCCAATGGCACCGATGTCAATTTTGGAGAAGTGACCCGCCAACTGATCGGCTATCTGCAAACCTCGCCGAAATTTGCCCTGAAGCTGTCGAGCGAAGTGCAGGACATCACCCGAAACGAAGACGGTAGTTGGCGCGTCAGCTACAAAAACCTCAAGGACGGTAGCGAAACAGCAACCGATGCCAAGTTCCTGTTCATCGGTGCGGGGGGTGGAGCGCTGAAGCTGTTGCAGAAATCGGGAATTCCCGAGGCCAGGGAATATGCAGGCTTTCCAGTGGGCGGCTCATTCCTCGTGACAGAAAACCCGGCCATCACCGAGCGGCATCTCGCCAAGGCCTACGGCCAGGCTTCGGTGGGAGCGCCGCCCATGTCGGTTCCACATCTGGATACCCGCGTACTGGACGGTAAGCGCCTGATCCTGTTCGGTCCATTCGCAACCTTCAGTACCAAGTTTCTCAAACAGGGCTCTTTTCTGGACCTGCTGAGTACCACCACGACAGACAATGTGTGGCCGATGACTCGCGTCGGCATCAAGCAATATCCGCTGGTTGAGTACCTGGCGGGTCAGCTGATGCTGTCGGACGAGGATCGCCTCAATGCGTTGAGGGAATACTTCCCCAACGCCAAAGCCGAAGACTGGCATCTGTGGCAAGCCGGCCAACGCGTGCAAGTGATCAAGCGTGATGAAGCGGCCGGTGGCGTCCTGAAACTGGGCACGGAGATTGTCACGTCCCAGGACGGCACCATTGCCGGCTTGCTGGGTGCATCTCCGGGCGCGTCGACCGCAGTACCGATCATGGTGAGCTTGCTGCAGACAGTTTTCAAAGACAAAGTCGCGACGCCCGCCTGGCAGGAGAAACTGCATCAGATCCTCCCGAGCTACGGTACCCAACTTAACAACGATCCGGCAAAAGTGGCTGAAGAGTGGGCGTATACCGCCAAGATACTTGAACTGATGCCCCCACCGGCAATCAGTCAAGTCGCTACGCCGATGGCTGAAAAAGAGGAGAACAAGCCGGCGAAGGAAAAGGCACCGGCTGACATCGCACTGTGACCAGACGTCCACTCCTTCGCAGTGCTCGATGTAGCTGACCTGGAAACAAAAGCCCGCTGGACGTAAACGGTCAGCGGGCATTTTCTTCACCATCAGCTGCGGGTCGACTGCGCCCCTTCGCGACGGGTAGCAATCGGCCAGAAGGAGACATTCGTTTGCGTCGGGATGTGCCACATCCTCGAAGGCACCGTGCGCCTGACCGATGCGGACGGCGTGGTGAAGAAACACGTTCCAAGGCCGGATACAAGGGGTATAACTATCAGAACAAAAGGCGGATCACCCAGAATAGGCCCTCCCAAGGCAGCGCCCGGGCCAGGCGCCCCAGGCCTGATCGGCGTCTGCGGCGCGGAGCGATGTGATGAGTTCCAGAGCATGGCGATGGGCTCGCAAGAGCCTTCTTGGCTGTATCGAGCTGGCCTTGCTGGTCGCGCCACTGTGCGCCAGCGCCATGTTCAAATGCCAAGCCAACGACGGAGCCATCAGCTACACCAACCAAGCCATCGCCAGCGCCCGCTGCACTCGCCTGAATGGTATGGCGGGTGTCGGCGCCAAGCCAATGGCCCTGCCACGGCTTGTGCAGGACGACAACTCAGGCGCGGTGCGGATTCGGGTGTTTACCTTCATCCACAGGGGTATTCGTCAATATGTGAGCCGGCGCCCCGTCGGGATCTCCGCACGGGTCGATGTCCTTGAGCTCTATGTCATCAAGGGCTGCTATCTGTGCAGGGTGCCGAAGGATTTCAAGGTCGCCTCACTGCGCCTGGACCCCCATTCCTATCAGCGGGAGATCGAAGCCGCTTCGGATCATTATGGTGTCGACAGGGCGCTGATCCGCGCAGTGATACATGCCGAATCGGCGTTTCGCCCCAACGCCATTTCCGAAGCCGGCGCCCAGGGGCTGATGCAGTTGATGCCCGCCACCGCCGAGCGCTTCGCCGTGGACAATCCGTTCGACGCACGACAGAACATTCGTGGCGGCGTGCGCTACCTGGCCTGGTTGCTCAAGCGCTTCAATGGCAACCAGGTGCTGGCGTTGGCAGGTTACAACGCCGGCGAAGCATCCGTGGTCGAGTACAACGGGGTGCCTCCCTACGCCGAGACGCAATCCTACGTCATCCTCGTGCAGTCCTTGACCGAACGCTATCGCAACCATCGCTAGTACCGTAGGGCGCATGCCGTGTCGAACACAATAACTCGTCGGGATGAATTACTCCCCAGATTGCAGACGCTCTATAGCTTCGAGAAGCTGGCCGTCGAAGTACTCGGTTCCATCTCGTTCCTGTTCTTCCATGCGGCGCTTTGCCTCGATGAGCAGGTGTTTGGTCGCGATGTTCTGATTCAAAAAAGTGGCGACCATAAGATCATTCAAACTCTCTAGAGGTGTGTCCCATGCCTCCCTGCAGCGCTGCATTAGCCCTGTGTGGTCATCCCCACTCCATGGACCTAAAATATTCGAGACTGCCAGGGTGCAGGTCATGAGTCTGCCTTTGAGAGAAATTGAAGGGCTGGTAATTTCGCACGCTCGGGAAATGTATGAATAGCGAAATTGAATGCCCGCTTCTGGTCGCTATCCGCCCCACAGCTGACCCTCGGCTTTCCTACAACCGTTGACGGTTTCGCTGCTGTTTCACCTTATACATCTCGCGGTCTGCCAGCTTTGTGGCCTCGTCCACAGTCATGCTGCCCGGTATCACTGCCACTACCCCAACACTCGCGCCGGTATATTGAATATCACCAAGACCGTGGCCCAGCTCATATCGCCCTATCGTCGCTTTGGACAGGCGATCCTGAAGCAGTTCGGCGGCATGTCGCATGTCGTTCGCCGGGTCGGTGTGTTCGGAGGGTGTGCCCAAGGCGATCACGATGAACTCATCACCGCCAGTACGCCCGATGATGTCGCTGGCTCTAAGGTCATGCTGCAGTTTTGCGGCCACGCCGCGCAGTAGCTGGTCTCCTGCCAGGTGGCCGCGGGTATCGTTGATGAACTTGAACCCATCCAGATCGATGACACCTATGAGTATGTACTTGCTCTCCCGCTGGGCCAGGGCGAACAGGCGCGCAGCATCGTTTAGGATGGCACGCCGGTTAGACAGGCCGGTGAGTGGATCTGTCAGGGCCAGTTTGGTCAACTCGGCGTTGGCAGCCTGGAGTCGCTCAACAAGCAGCCCACGTTCAAGGGAATACCCCAGCAACCCTGACAGCAGCATCAGCAAGGGTTCCACGTCAGCAGAGCGGGCCACTTGATCCGAGCTGGCAGCACATACCGTTCCCAGCACTTGCCCATCCTGGGATCTGATTGGCGCACTCACGTAGGTTCTGATGCCCAAGGCCGCGGCGGCCTCCGAATCACCCCAACATTCGGCAACATTGTCCGAGTACATGCGATTCTCATCCAGCGCCCGCTTGCACAGAGTATCTGCCCAAGGCACGACCAGCCCTTCAGGAATTACCATGTCACCGACGTTACGTGCGAACTCGACACGCTGGACACCCTCGTCGGTATCAATGGTCGTCAGGTAGGTCGACTCCATACCGGTTATCTTACTGAGCAGGGTCAGCAAGGGACGCGTGAGCTGCTCCAGGGTTTGGGCTTTGGGAATGGTATCGGAGAGAAGAGAAAGAATCTGATCCATTTGGGCGTGCCGATAGCAAAGGGGTATTTCAATTATCGACTAATCGGCGGATTACTGAACAGCGCAAGGCTTCACCTGAATAAGACGGCTAGAACCATGGAGCAATCGCTTCTGGCCGATTGCTGCCTGTCACGACCGGCTGAAACCGACCCAATATAGGGATTTTGTTGGTGGCTACCCCCCTTCCGACTTCAGCTAAGGCCCGCATCGCACGCACCTTCGCGTATTTCGAGAGCCCAATTTTGATGCCCACCAGCACAGGCGCGGCAACCACAAACAGCATCGCAACAGCGTAAAACGCCGTATCGAAAGCAATCACCGTCGCCTGACCTGACACGACCTTGCCCAGCAGTCTCGTCGCTGCCCGCCCGGCGGCGACTTGATCCACGCCCTTCCCCGCCAGCATCGCCCCCGTGGTGGTCAGCCGTTCGATGAGCGCGTTTCCCCCAGGGGTGACGTTGGCGCCGAGGACCGTGCCATTGATGACGACATGATGCTCGATCAGCGACGCACAGCAGTTTGCCGAGGGTCTTGCGCTTGTTCCGCCGCGCCACGACGGCAGGGGTTGCGGGGCCCGAGTCAGCGGCAAGGGCGGCAGAAGCCTGCCACCCGGCTGTCGAACTTTCATGAGTGCGTTGACCGGCTCACTTTTTGATCGGTGTGACGAGTTCCTTTTCGTTGGTGTCGAGGACGAACACTGCCAGCAGGCGTGCAGGCTGGGTGTCGCTGGCGTTGGCGCTGACCAGGTGCACGGAGCCCGGCGCCTCTACGAAGTTTTCGCCGACGGTGTAGATCTTTTCCGGCTGGCCTTTGCCGTGGATGCGAAATGAGCCTTCCAGGACGGTTGCATAGATGAAGGCCGTTTTCGGATGGGTGTGGGATGGCGACGCAGCGCCCGGCCCATACTCGACGACCACGCCTTTCATGCTCTTGCCGGGAAGATTGGGAATGGGACGGTCGAATACGACCGTCACCTTGCCGTGGGGCGGCTCAGCGGCGGACGCTGCGCTGATCGAGAGCGCGGCGAAGACGGCGGCCATCAGGATTCGGGTAACCATGGGGTTGCTCCTTCGTGGATAGGGATGTGAGGGTGCGAGCCGTCACCGGCTCGCCGACCGAGCGATCCAGTCTTCGAAGCGGATCGCGCCCAGGCGTGGGTTCTTGCCAGGCACCAGCGATTGATCGTTGAGCACGGCACCGAAGTAACGTGCGTGCACGTCCGGCAAGACCTTGCGGTTGTCCCGGGTCGCCCGCAGAAAACGCCGGGCCAGTTCGTCGATCGGCATGGCTTCCGGGCCGCCGACTTCAACCGTGCCATTGACCGGTGCTGCCAGCACCACATCGACCAGCGCCGCCACCACGTCGTCGGACGCTATCGGCTGGATCAGCGCCGGCGAAACACAATATTCCTCGCCGACGGCGAACGACTGGACGATGCCTTCGACAAACTCGAAGAACTGCGTGGCACGCAGGAGGGAGTAAGGAATGCCGGACGCCTTGATCAGGTTTTCCTGCGCGACCTTGGCCCGGAAATAACCGCTGTCGGGAAGCCGTTCGCTGCCGACGATCGACAGCGCTACGTGATGACGAACCCCGGCGGCCGCTTCGGCAGCCAGCAGGTTACGTGTCGATGTTTCGAAGAAATCGAGTACGGCCTGGTCCTCCCACGACGGCGCGTTCGCCACGTCGACAACGATGTCAGTACCATCCATCGCTGCGGCCAGGCCTTCGCGGGTGATGCTGTTCACGCCCGTGCTGGGGCTGGCGGCGACCACGTCATGGCCGCGCTCGCGAAGGATGTTCACAAGTTTCGATCCGATGAGGCCGGAGCCTCCGATAACTACGATCTTCATGGCTTTTCTCCACTTGTCGACTGCAATCATTGCGTCGGTGTAGAGAGGTTGCGCGCGCGTGCACGGCAAGTCCTTGCAGCAAGCTTGGATTTACCTTCGTGAACGCTTGGATTTGCGTCCAGAGAAGCGGTTATTCGTCCATCCTCACCGTGGACCATGCAGGGGGTTTCGAGCTGACGTATTATCAATCTCAACTAAAATATCGCCAGCGGCCTGGGACACGGAGTTGAAGGCGCTTTGCCAGGGGAAGCCCACTTTGCAATTCGCGTTTGAAGATTTCGTGCTCGATCAAGAGCGCCGGGAATTGACCTTGCGTGGGCAAGCCGTGGCCGTCGGGCCACAGACCTTCGATCTATTGCAGTATCTGGTGAACAACCGCGATTGCGTTGTCAGCAAGGACGACCTGCTCAAGGCCGTGTGGAGCGGCCGGATCGTCTCGGAATCGACGATCACCAGCCACATCAATGCGGTGCGCAAGGCCATCGGCGATACGGGCGAAGAGCAGCGCCTTGTCCGCACGGTTGCCCGCAAGGGTTACCGTTTTGTCGGCGAGGTAGAACAAGCGCGAGCGCCTGGCGAACCAGGCATCGGCGAACACACGCCCTTCACCCCCAATGAACTCCCCCCTGCCGTGCTCACCCTTCCGGACAAGCCCTCCATTACCGTCCTGCCCTTCCAGAATCTGAGCGGCGACCCAGAGCAGGAATACTTCGCCGACGGCGTGGTAGAGGACATCATCGCCGCCCTCTCGCGGATCCGCTGGCTGTTCGTCATCGCGCGCAATTCGAGCTTCACCTACAAGGGTCAAGCGGTGGACATCCAAGGCATCGGTCAGACGCTGGGCGTTCGCTACGTGCTCGAAGGCAGCGTGCGCAAGTGCGGGAACAAGGTGCGCATCACCGGGCAACTCATCGACGCGACAAGTGGTACGCATATCTGGGCGGAACGCTTCGAAGGCCTGCTCGACGACATCTTCGAGCTGCAGGATCAAATCGCCGAAAGCGTCGTCGGTGCAATCGCGCCGCAACTGGAACGGGCAGAAATCGAACGCGCCAAACGCAAACCCACTGAAAGCCTCGACGCCTACGACTATTACCTGAGAGGCATGGCAAAACTGCACAGCGGCACCCGTGAAGCCATCGCGGAGGCGCTGCCGATGTTCTACACGGCCATCGAACTCGATCCGGAATTCGCTTCGGCCTATGGCATGGCCGCCTGGTGCCACTTCTGGCGCAAGCTCAACGGCTGGATGACCGACCGGCCGGCAGAAATTGCCGAAGGCACACGGCTCGCGCGCCTGGCGGTGACACTCGGACGCGATGATGCCGTCGCGTTGACCCGCGGCGGGCATGCGCTCGCTCATCTGGCCGGTGATGTCGATGGCGGCATTGCGCTGCTCGACAGGGCGCGCCTGCTCAATCCCAACTTCGCCCCCGCCTGGTTCCTGGGCGGTATCTTGCGTGCACTGCGCGGTGAAACAGAAGGCGCCATCAAGGACTTGACCCATGCCGTTCGCTTGAGCCCGGTGGACCCCGAAATGTTCAGGATGCAAATCGGAATGTCGCTCGCGTACTTCTTCGCCGGCCGCTTCGATCTCGCTGCACAATGGGCGGAAAAAGCCTTGGGCAACCTGCCCAGTCTGCTGGCCCCGGCGGCTCTGGTGGCAGCCAGCTATGCGCTCAGCGGACGAATGGACAAAGCGAAGCAGGCAATGCAGCACCTGCAAGAGCTGGATCCGTTGTTGCGGGTTTCTAACCTTAGGGATTGGCTGCCTATCCAGCGTGCGGAGGATCTTGCACGGTTTGCGGATGGATTGCGGCGGGCTGGGTTGGCAGAGTGAGCTTGGGATGGCTGACTGTAGGAATATTGGATGTTTTATCGATTCAGGCAGAAAAGCGGTTCGCGTGTTAATCAGAACTGCCAAACCCACGATAACCATGATCGGTAGAGCGCTGCAGATTGCTTCCTAGGGTGGCAACAGGCAGAAATAGGCCACCATGAAAAAAAATGAAAAAAGTGACTGATTTATTTTTCCATTCAAAAGGGGACGTAAAAATCTGTCCCCATTTTTTCATGAACTCAACGACGATCGTTCCAAACCAGAAGCAACATGTCCGCTCCGCTATTGCAAAGGCACATATATATCGGTCTGCCATTGATCCTGCGGTGTCTCGAGGGAAATGCTTAGATAATCGAAGAACAACGGCTGGTCTCGAAGCTCCTCGCCGCTGGTAGGGAGCCAGTCGCGATAGATCGGATAAATCGATTCGCCGATGTGATCCGTCGAGCCCACGTGACGCACCACGACGCAGCGCCCGCCAGGGATAACTCTCTCGATTACGCCGAACTCATTCGCTGCTACTGCCTCGTGAATCTCGCCGCAGATTGCAAACCGGAACTCGTCGGCCGGGGTCGTATCGGGGTTGCCGGAAGGAATACCAAAGCTGCGACTGGATGCCACCGGCGACTGTCCGCTCTGCATGCGCCACTCGATAAATTTACGCACGCTCTCATTAATGGACCCGGGCGCTCCGCAATGCTCGAGTGCTGCAACCCTGACTTCGTGAAACTCCACAATTCGTATCTGCATGATGATGTTCCTGGAAAAATGAGGGATGGTGAACACCGCACTCCAGACCTGCCAATTGGGTTGCTTCCTGAATGCACTCGGCGTCATACCGAACGCCCGCCTGAACGCCCTGGAAAATGCTTCGGGGCTTTCGAAACCCGCACCGAAAGCGGCGTCCAGCACCGAGTAATTCGCGAGAGAAGACAAGCAATGCGCCGCGCGTCGTAGTCGCATCAGTTGTACATAACGTGAAACTGGCACGCCCACGAACGCGGTGAATTGGCGATGGAAGTGAAACGCCGAAAAGTTCGCGACTTCGCTCAACGTCTTCACGGACAAGTCACCTTCGAGATTGGCGTCGATGTAGGCGAGTACCAGGTCGAAGCGTTTTGTGTAGGCGGCGTTGCTCGGCAAGTCAGGCACTGGATGGAGGCTCCGGGAAATACGGTAGGCAATAGAGTCGACTATACCGGCGTGCCCGCGCCTAGCCGTGTTTGCTCAGGTCGCGATTGAATGGCCTGTTCGACATGGCCGCCTTGGATGCACCGTCTTGAAGGCAAGCGGGCAGTTCATCTGAGCCTCCGATTGTTAAATTCTGTACGCCCGACAGCCAAAAGTGGACTCTGCAACGTAATTGCCTGTCAGATACGTCTCCCTTTCGAGTTTTCACATAGCTTGGGCCAATAACGGACGCTGGATGATGACCGCTTCGCTCCCTGAAGCGCCAAGGAAACTCGAAAGGTATCTGCTGGCACCGTTAGATACGGGTTCAATTTGGTCGCGGCTCAGGTGGACAGGCGTTAGATCTCAAGATCCGCAAAACAGACCGCAAGTCACGAACGGCGTGGTCTGCGAGTCAATTCCGACATGTGTTGACGCCGAGGTTTGAAAACAGCAACCGGGACCGTATTTAGCGACCAGGCAAGCCTCCCCACAACGACGAAAACAACCTTTGGTGGGGTGCAAAAACTGCATCCCGTTGCGACGTCGCAACACGTTCGGTCTCCCGCGAAGTAAACGCCCTTACGAGCCGAGGGCAGCCATTCGGACGGCAAGGGGTTTGCCGTGATTCACGGGTTGAAGGACGGTAGAAACGAAAATTCGGGTAAACCGCTGGAGCGCACGCCGCGTAATTTCACACTTTGTTACCGCATACCCCATCCGGGTGTAAAAACCTGCTTTGGTAACAGCCTCGCAGGCTGCCTCACTCCCTGCGCTCACCTGCCTGCCAAGCCCTTACCAGAGCGCTGTACGCGCTTTCTCAAACGTCCAATCCGCGAATTGGCCGGGTGATTGCATATGCTTGTCTGTACAAGTATCTGCGTGTGCATAAGACATTGTGCCACGCAGTACATGCGCTCTTGCGGCACAAGCGCTTTCGATGGTCCCAGGGAATAAAATAATGAAAAAAGTATTTCTCACCCTTTCTGCATTGGCTTTGTGTGTGGCTGCCGGTTCTGCGCTGGCCAAGGAGTACAAGGAGTTGCGCTTTGGCGTCGACCCCTCTTATGCGCCGTTCGAATCCAAGGCCGCCAATGGCAGCCTGGTGGGCTTCGATATCGACTTGGGCAACGCGATCTGCGCTGAGCTGAAGGTCAAGTGCAAATGGGTCGAAAGTGACTTCGACGGCATGATTCCCGGCCTCAAGGCCAACAAGTTCGACGGCGTGATTTCTTCCATGACCGCCACGCCAGCGCGTGAGAAAGTTATCGATTTCTCAAACGAGCTGTTCTCTGGCCCGACCGCGCTGGTCTTCAAGAAAGGCGCGGCCATCGGCACCGATCCGGCCTCCCTCAAGGGCAAGAAAGTCGGCTACGAGCAAGGCACCATCCAGGAAGCCTACGCCAAGGCCGTACTGGACAAGGCCGGGGTACAGACCCTGGCCTACGCCAACCAGGACCAGGTGTACGCTGACCTGATCTCCGGTCGTCTCGACGCTGGGATCCAGGACATGCTGCAAGCCGAACTGGGCTTCCTGAAATCGCCACCAGGCGCCGACTTCCAAGTCAGCGAGCCGGTCGAAAGCCCGCTACTACCAGCCAAAACCGCCGTGGGTCTCACCAAAGGCAACGCCGAGCTCCAGGCCTTGCTGAACAAAGGTATCAAGGCGCTGCACGACAATGGCACCTATGCGGCCGTCCAGCAGAAGCACTTTGGCGATCTGAATCTCTACAGCGGCAAATAATGACCCTGCGCCCATTTCCGGATGGGCACTTTATTGATTGAGGTAGGGCTGCTCAATGCTAGAAAACCTATTGCAGATTCTTGGGCTGTCAGGCTTTAGCCTTAAGGGTTTCGGCCCGCTGTTGCTGCAAGGCTCGTGGATGACTGTCAAATTATCCTTTCTGTGCTTGCTGGTGAGCGTTGGCCTGGGCCTGATCGGCGCCAGCGCCAAGCTTTCGAAATCGGCACTGCTGCGCGTCCCTGCGCAGGCCTACACCACGCTGATTCGCGGCGTGCCGGACCTGGTGCTGATGCTGTTGATCTTCTACAGCCTGCAAACCTGGCTAACCTCGTTTACCGATTTCATGGAATGGGAATACATCGAGATCAACCCGTTCAGTGCTGGGGTCATAACCCTGGGCTTCATCTACGGGGCGTATTTCACCGAAACCTTCCGTGGCGCCATCCTCTCCGTACCCCGAGGGCAGATGGAAGCGGCTACCGCCTACGGCCTGACCCGCGCTCAGCGCTTTCGCATCGTGGTGTTCCCGCAAATGATGCGTTTTGCCCTGCCGGGCATCGGTAATAACTGGATGGTGATCCTCAAGGCCACCGCGCTGGTGTCGATCATTGGCCTGGCCGATCTGGTCAAAGTGGCCCAGGACGCGGGCAAGAGCTCCTATCAGCTGTTCTTCTTCCTGATGCTGGCCGCCTTGATCTATCTGGTGATAACCACCGTTTCGAACTACGTCTTGCGCCGGATGGAAATCTTCTACGCCGCAGGCACCCGGGAGGCCGTGCGATGATCGAGCTACTGCAGGAATACTGGAAGCCTTTCCTGTTCCAGGACGGCAATCACATCACCGGGCTGGCCATGACCCTCTGGCTGCTCAGTGCTTCGATCTTCTTCGGCTTCGTGATGTCGATCCCGCTGTCGATCGCCCGGGTCTCGACCAATGTCTGGGTGCGCTGGCCGGTGCAGTTCTACACCTATCTGTTTCGGGGTACGCCTCTCTATATTCAGCTGCTGATTTGTTACACCGGTATTTACAGCCTGGCCGCGGTGCGTGCTCAGCCGGTACTGGATGCGTTCTTCCGCGATGCGATGAACTGCACCATCCTGGCCTTCGCCCTGAACACCTGCGCCTACACCACGGATATCTTCGCTGGGGCCATTCGCAGCATGAACCACGGTGAAGTCGAAGCGGCCAAAGCCTACGGACTGACCGGCTGGAAGCTGTACACCTACGTGATCATGCCGTCCGCCCTGCGTCGCTCGCTGCCTTACTACAGCAACGAAGTGATTCTGATGCTGCACTCGACCACCGTGGCCTTCACCGCGACCATTCCGGACATTCTGAAAGTCGCGCGAGACGCCAACTCGGCGACCTTCCTGACCTTCCAGTCGTTCGGCCTCGCCGCGTTGATCTACCTGGCAGTCACTTTCTCCCTGGTCGGCCTGTTCCGCCTGGCTGAACGCCGTTGGTTGTCTTTCCTCGGCCCGGCTCACTAAATTCAGGATGCTTGTTCATGTACAAACTGACCGTTGAAAACCTGCACAAAAGTTATGGCAACCATGAAGTCCTCAAGGGCGTTTCGCTAAATGCCAAGACCGGCGATGTGATCAGCCTGATCGGCGCCAGTGGTTCGGGCAAGAGCACTTTTCTGCGTTGCATCAACTTCCTGGAAACGCCCAACGACGGCGCCATGAGCCTGGATAACCAGCCGATTCAAATGGTCCATGATCGCCACGGAATGCGCGTGGCCGACGCCAATGAACTGCAACGCATCCGCACTCGCCTGGCGATGGTGTTCCAGCACTTCAACCTGTGGAGCCACATGACCGTACTGGAAAACATCACCATGGCCCCACGCCGGGTGCTGGGCGTCAGCAAGAAGGACGCGGAGGATCGCGCCCGGCGCTACCTGGACAAGGTCGGTTTGCCGGCACGGGTTGCAGATCAATATCCGGCGTTTCTCTCGGGTGGTCAGCAGCAACGGGTCGCCATTGCCCGTGCCCTGAGCATGGAACCGGAGATCATGCTGTTCGACGAGCCGACTTCGGCCCTGGACCCGGAACTGGTGGGCGAAGTGCTCAAGGTGATCCAGGGGCTGGCCGAAGAAGGCCGCACCATGATCATGGTGACCCACGAAATGAGCTTTGCGCGCAAAGTGTCGAACCAGGTGCTGTTCCTGCACCAGGGGCGGGTCGAAGAGCAAGGTGCGCCCGAGGACGTATTGGGCAACCCCAAAAGCGAGCGCCTGCAGCAATTCCTCAGCGGCAACCTGAAGTAACCTGAGCGCCTTCGAGCGACGGCAGGGACGCTCGAAGGCGCTGGCTCAACCCTCAAAACGCCCACGTTCAACCTGAGCAATCAGTGTTGCCGGCATCCCTGTGATGCCGTAGCCGCTGACGAGCCGCGGCCAACAGATCAGATCGCTTCGCTTCAAAACAAGGAACTCTGTCTGAGCAGCCACCCACTCTGGAACCAAGATATCCACCAACGCCGCATTGCTTTGAGCACATCACCGTGAGCATGATCGACCACTGCGACCCCCCGATTCTATAGGTTTAGCGGCCCTGCTTATCACAACCAGTCAACCCAGCCATGTTGATGGAGGGATAGCCTAGGTTGGTGTATCGCGGATTGGCTCACCCACGATGGCGAAAACAACCGTCATATCACGTTCGGTCTCTCGAGAAACAACGCCCGCACTCATTTGTAGAGGTGGCCAGACTGAGCGACTTCCAATCAGGCCGTTAGACACGGGTTCAATTTGGTCACGGCTCAGGTGGACCGGTGTTAGATCCGGGGATTCTGGCAATCCTCTGCAGCCCTTACAGAACAAGGGCTGCAAGGTCTTACAGAAAACAACCATCGGTAAGGATTTAAAAGCGCCTATTGTTGAGTGCCAGATTCCATCGGCGGACCAAACCTGCGCTGCACACGACGAAAAGCTACATCTTGACCGACAACTATCGGCCGATTCTGTTGAAAAAGTCGGCCATGGTTTCTACGGTAGAAAAGTATGCGCTTGAGATTGAAATCTTTACTTTGAGCAGAAGATTCGGGGCTCAGATTTCGCGTTGCGACGCGCAAAAAAAGACGTTTTCAGCGGTCAGTATGGGAGCAGTCTGGACATACCGACTTTTTCAACAGAATCGGTCGATTCCAGCCCCTGGCCTCAGGCAGAAATCGGCCAAAAGCAGCCACTTAATTGCCTGCGTGGCTTAAGCCTTTAGGTTTGTATGAAGCACTACATCAAAGAACGATGTGATCAGCCGACTGGAGCGACGTTCGGTCAGGCAATAGAGATAGGTTTCTGTGTAAAGCTGATCTCCGTCGATCCGGATCGTTCGGATGCGGGGATCGGGGATGAACTCCGCCTCGGACACAACGCCCAACCCGATACCACGCACCACGGCTTCGCGCAGTGCTTCACGGCTGCCGATTTCCATTGCGATACGCGGTACAACTCCGGCCGCCGTTAAAGCCTGCTCCAGTACCAGGCGAGTTGTAGAACCGGGCTCTCGTTGTAGCAGCCGCTGCCCCTCCAGCTCTTCAAGTCGTACTGAATCGCGTTCCGCAAAAGGATGATCATGGTGGGCAAACAGGATGATGGCGTGACGCGCGTAGTGAACGGCGCAGAGCCCTGGATCATCGTGCCGTCCAGCAAGTACCGCGATATCCGTCACGTAACTCTCAAGATCGGCAAGCACCTGAGCCGAGTTGCCAACGCGTATCGAAACATCGATGCGCGGATGCTGCTGAAGGTAGTTGTCGACCATCTCGATCACATGAAAAGGCCCCACCGCCCCTAGCTTGAGCTGGCCACTGTCAAGCCGGCCTGAGTCGCGCAAAAGGTTGTGCGCATCCAAATCCAAGGCAGCCATCGCTTGGGCAATGGGTAGCAATTGGCGACCGACATCGGACAACTCAATGCGTCGCCCGCGACGATGAAACAACTCAAGATTGTATTGCCGCTCCATGCTTTGCACTTGGGTGGTCAGCGTAGGCTGGCTTAGCCCCAAGGCGCGCGCGCCAGCGCTGAAACTCCCATGGCGTGCCACCGCGAGGAATGCACGCATTTTGGCGGTAGACATCCATAGACTCCATCAATAGTTAGCACCGAAAACCCATATTGAACTGATCGTATGACTGTCACGTGACATTTCTAACCTTGGGCAACTCCAACCCGACTCCGGAAATGCCATGAAGAACCTGTCCCGATTTTTGCGTGTCGCCGCTTTGACCTGCCTCTCAATCAGTGCTGCCAGCCACGCGGCGGCGAACGACAAACTGCGGATTGGCCTGATCCCGTCAGAAGACTCCCAAGCCATGATCGAGTCGAGCAAGCAAGTGCTCAGCGGCCTTGAAGCCCAACTGGGCATGCCCGTCGAACCCTTTGTCGCCACGGACTACAACGGCATCATCGAGGCACTGCGTGCAGGCAAGCTGGACGTGGCCTACCTCGGCCCGTTCTCCTATGTGCTGGCAACGTCGGTAGCAGACGTTGAAGCGTTCGCGGTAGCCGTCACCAAGAAAACCGGTCAGAGCGCCTACAAGAGCTTGATCATTACCCGTAAGGAAAGCGGCATTCATCAATTGTCCGACCTGAAGAATCACACCTTCGCGTTTGTCGACCCAAGCTCTGCTTCTGGTCATCTGTTCCCCAAAGCCGGACTGGAACAGGCTGGGTTTGATCCCGCTACTTTGTTTTCGCGCGTGATTTTCTCCGGCTCCCATGACGCCAGCATCCTCGCAGTAGCCAACCAGAAGGTGGATGCCGCCGCCGTAGCCGACCGCATTTTGGCCAACGCCGTGACCAGGGGGCTGGTGAAGCCGGATGACTTCCTGGTGGTGTGGACTTCTCGTCCGATCCCGGAGTCGCCAATGGTCTGGCGCAAGAACCTCGACCCGGCACTCAAGCAAAAAGTCGCTGCCGCCCTGGCTTCGATCAAGGACGTGCCATGGGGTGACCAGGGCCAACTGGATGGCTTCCAGCCTACTTCCGATGCGAATTACGACGTCGTCCGCGACACCGCCAAGGTGCTCGATCTCGATTTGCGGAGTTTCAAATGATCAGTATCCGCCAACTGACCAAGCACTACGGATCAAACCCGGTTTTGCGCGGGATTGATCTGGACGTGGCTGCGGGAGAATTTGTGGTGGTGCTGGGCCAGTCCGGCGCGGGTAAATCGACGTTGCTGCGTTGCATCAACCGACTTGTCCAAGCCGACTCCGGGACGCTCTCGGTGGCAGGCATTGACGCACTCGCCTGTCGCGACACCAGCGTTCTGCGACGTCAGGCTGCGATGATTTTTCAGCACCACAACGTCGTGCCGCGTCTGAGCGTACTGAAGAATGTACTGACCGGCTGCCTGGGCGCAGTGCCAACGCTCACCTCGATCCTGCAGTTGTTTCGGCGCGAAGAAGTGGCGCTGGCCATGCAGTGCCTGGAGCGCGTAGAGCTGGCACATAAAGCCGGCGAACGCACCGATGCACTTTCCGGGGGGCAGATGCAACGCGTGGGCATCGCTCGTGCCTTGGCGCAACGCCCAAAAGTGATTCTGGCGGACGAACCGGTGGCCAGTCTCGACCCAAAGACCGCGCGCCTGGTGCTGCAATATTTGCGCGATGCCACGCGGGAGCTGGGTATCACGGTGTTGTGCAACCTGCATCAGGTTGAGTACGCCCGAGAGTTCGGCGACCGGATCGTCGGCCTGGCCCACGGAAAACTGGTGTTTGACGGTACCGCTTCCAGCATGACCGAAGACGACTTGCAGCGCATTTACCCCGGCCAGACAACGCAAGCCCCAAGCACCTCCGCGAAAGCGGACGAACTGATAATCCCTTGCGCGCAACTGAGGGTTTGAGCATGAAACAGCAAAGTTATCTGTGGACAGTAGACCTGCCTCGCGGACCGCGTGGCTGGCTGTCCACGGGCGCAATCGTGCTGGCGGTGATTCTGACCCTGCACTGGAGCGCCACGGGCGCGCAATTAAGCGTGGGTGAACTCGCGGCAGGGTTGCCACAAATTGGTGATTTCCTGTCACGCACCGTCCCACCCGACCTGAGCATTCTTCCCCGACTGTTGGCGCCCGCCGTGGAGACGCTGCAAATCGCCATTTGGGGCACATTGCTCGGTGTCTTGATGGCCATTCCGCTGTCATTTCTCGCGGCCCGCAACCTGAGCCGGAACCGGCTGGTCTTCCACACGACCCGGCAATTTCTCAATTTCACTCGCAGCATCAATGAACTGATTCTGGCCCTGATATTTGTCTCGGCGGTAGGCCTTGGGCCCTTCCCCGGCGTGCTGGCGCTGGCGTTGCATGGCCTGGGCATGCTTGGAAAATTCTTTGCCGAGAGCATAGAGGAGATCGACCAAGGCCCGATCGAAGCGCTTCAGGCAACCGGCGCACGGCCCTTACAAGTCATCGTTTTCGGCGTATTGCCGCAGGTCATCACCGCCTGGATTGCAGTGGTGCTGTACCGCTTCGAAGTCAATTTACGCTCGGCGACGGTACTGGGCATGGTGGGCGCTGGCGGGCTTGGTTTTGAGCTGGTGAGCAGTCTGAAACTTTTCAAATATCAGGAGACTGCCACTTGCATCATTGTCATCACGCTCATGGTGATCGTTGCTGATGCGATGTCGGGTCGATTGCGCAACGCGATCCAGCGTGGCGCTCACACCTGAACACTCCCCTTGCATGCACTCACATTGAATCAAGTATCGGTTCAGCCGATTAACGCCTGCGAATTATCGATTTGAGCTGTTGTTGAAGCACCCCGAGTATGGGGCCACTTCCAACAACAAAAACAAAGGACCCGCCATGATTGCCCGATTCCACAATCCAGTTGATACACGATTCGGCTGGGGCAGCCTGCATCAACTTGCCGACATCACTGAACACCAGACAGTCGCCCTTGTGACCTTCCCCGAGGCGCGTGGGCTGGGTTTGGTTGATCGCATTCAAGACCTGCTGGGTGACCGCCTAGTGTATGTGATCGAAGATGTCCAGCCTAATCCTGACGTGGCACAGCTGCGTGATACCTATGAACGCTTCTGGCAAGAAGCCGGCGAATGCCACGCCGTCATCGCCGTCGGTGGCGGCAGTGCCATCGATACCGCCAAGGCATTGATCGTGGGTACTGAATCGGGGCACTTTGATGAATTGCTCGCGTTGCTGGCAACCGGCAAGCCCTTCATTCCGGCGCGCAGCAAAATACTGATCGCGGCGCCCACCACGGCGGGTACCGGTAGCGAAGTGACGCCTTGGGCGACGATCTGGGATTCGGCCAGCCACAAAAAATACTCGCTGCACCTTGAGTGCACCTGGCCCAAAGTCGCGATTGTCGACCCGCAGCTGATGCTGACCGTCCCAGGTGGCGTCACCGTCTCTACCGGGCTGGATGCCTTGTCTCACGCGCTGGAGTCGGTCTGGAACATCAATGCCAATCCGGTTTCGGACACCTTCGCCATCTCCGCCATTGCGGACATCCTCGAATGCCTGCCGCTCCTGCGTCGTGATCTCTCCAACAAGGAACTGCGTTCTCGCATGGCATTGGCCGCCCTCAAGGCAGGATTGGCGTTTTCCAACACCAAAACCGCCCTCGCCCACTCCATCTCCTACGAGATGACGCTGCACTATGGCCTGCCGCATGGCATCGCCTGCTCCTTCACATTGCCGCTGGTGCTGGGCTTGGCCTGGGGTCACGACGCAGCGCGCGACCGTACCCTGCAACGAATTTTCGGCAACGACCTGGATAAAGCCCAGGCTCAGCTGCGTGAATTCCTGCATAGCCTGGGCGTGAAAACCGAGTTTTCCGACTATGGCGTGACGGCAGAGCAAGCCGAGCAAATGATTCTTTTCGCCATGCAGGGCGCCAGGGGCAAAAACTTTATCGGCTCTCAAGCTGCGTAGAGCTCACCCGGAAATCAACACCCAACAAGCACTGTCAGCGGCATGACGAGCCGCGACGATTTCCTGCACCCCTTAGAAAAGAGTGCACCCGCCGACACCAATAGGTGAGAGCGAACAATAATAAGGAAAAGATCATGAATCGTGCTCAAACCATGCCTGCTCTCGCTGAACACACCGCCTCATTTCGAGTCGCTCAATGGCGCATGTTGCTGGCGGCGATGTTCTGCTATTTGTTTTTCTACACCGGTCGACAAACCTTCGGTTTCGCCATTCCGGGCATCCAGGCCGAATTCGGTTTTACCAAGGAACACCTCGGCTGGGCATCGGCCGCCATGCTGTGGGCTTATGCCATCGGCCAAGCCATCAACGGCAACCTTGCGGATAAATACGGGGGTCGCCGCATCATGACCGCCGGTGCCGTGTTGTCCTGCGCCGCCAACTGGGTGACCAGTTTCGCAGGCAATTTTGCCGCACTGATCCTGCCCTGGGGCATCAACGGTTATTTCCAGGCGTTGGGGTGGGCGCCGGGCAGTCGATTGATCTCCAATTGGTGGAGTGCCGGCGAGCGCGGCAAGGTGTATGGCTTATACGTGTTCGCCGCCGGTTGCGCCTCGGTCCTGTCGTACGTGACCTCGATCGTGGTGCTGGAGGTGATGCATCTGGAGTGGCGCTGGATCTTTCGCTTGCCCGTGCTGCTGATGTTGGCGGGCGGAATCATCTTCTATCTGGTGGCGCGCGAACGGCCGCAGGATTTGGGCTTCGAGCCACTCGCCGACACCGGGGTCGCCAACGCCGATGACAAAAATCACGAAGTGGCCCACGGCGAAGTCGAGACCTCTGCGCAACGCTACAAAGCCGTCCTGAAAAACTTTCGCCTGATCATTGCCGCAGTGTCCCTGGGTTTCCAGAACGCCGCTCGCTATGGCCTGATCGTCTGGGTACCGGTGCACTTTCTTGGTGCCGACTGGAAGAGCGGCGACAGCATGATCGATCCAAAGTGGATCACGGTTGCCCTGCCGGTAGGCATGGCCATCGGCGCGCTGAGTAATGGATGGATATCGGACAAGCTGTTCGGCTCCAAACGTTACCTGGCGATCATGCTCTACATGGTGCTCGGTGCCGCCACCAGCCTGTGGATGTGGACCCTTGCGCCCCATAGTGCCACCGGGCTTATCGCGCTGTTCCTCTGCGGGTTCTTTGTCTACGGCCCTGCGTCGAGTTTCTGGGCGCTCTGCCCTGACCTGGTCGGCGCAAAGCGTGCGGGCACGGCAACCGGCGTGATGAACTTTTCGTCCTATCTGTTTGCGGGCCTGGCGGAACCATTGATCGGCGGTATGCTCGACAGTACCGGCAATACCTCGTTGATCTTCATCGTGGTCACGACGGCGTGCCTTTGCAGCGCGGTGGTTGCGCTGTTCATCCGGCGTTGAGTACAAGGTTCAGAGGCTTGAATCACAGGCTGCGGCTCAGGAACAGGATCTTTTATGTACCAGTACCACAAGTGGCTACGTTCTTTTCATGCAGTCGCGAAGACCGGCAGTTTCACCCTTGCTGCCGAGTACCTGAGCGTCGGCCAACCGACGGTCAGCGAGCAGGTCAACGCACTGGAAAAGAAGTTTTCCGTGGAACTGTTCCACCGTCGCGGCCGCTTTATCGAAATGAGTTCGGCGGGACACAAGCTCTATTCGATCACCCAGGGCCTGTTCGGCCAAGAGGATGAAGCCGTGCAACTTTTACAAAGTTTCAAGCAACGCAAGACCGGCATGTTGCGCTTGGGCGCGGTGTCCCCGCCCATAGCGATGAACCTGACGTACGAATTGATGCAGCGCCACCCGGACATCGAACTCGAGACCTCGTTTTCTCCGGAAAAGGAGACGCTGGACCGGCTCTTCAACTTCGACATTGATGTGGCGATTCTGGCGCTGTCCGAATTCGACCAGCGCTTTGATACACAACTGTACCGGCGCTATCCGATCATTGCCGTCGTGCGCGAAGACCACCCCTGGGCAAGTCAAAAAGAGGTCCACGTCGAGCAGATCAGCAACGAGCGGTGGGTGCTTAGGGAAAAAAGCTCACGCACTCGACAGTTGGTGGAGGAAAGCTGCAAGCGCCTCGACGTCTCGCTGAACTGTGTGATGCAGTTGAACAGCCGCGAAGCCATTGTGCATGCCATCGCCAAGGGCATCGGCATAGGTTTTGTCTCTGCCGTCGAGTACGCCGAAACCCCAGGCACAAAACCGATCACCTTTGTAAATCATCCGTTTTCCATCGACTACCACTTGTGCTGCCTCGGTATTCGCAGAAACCGTCCAATGATCGCGGAGTTGTTCGAGGCCAGTTCAACGCCGGTTATCTGATTCTGTAACGCACTTTAACTATCGATAAGCCTACTTCTCACGGGTGAGAGGGACGGCCTTCCCCTACCAAAAAAGTGGAGATTCACCATGCATTACAAACAACCTTCCCAACTGCAAGCCGTGGTCCTGGACTGGGCAGGCACCGTCGTTGATTTCGGTTCCTTCGCCCCTACGCAAATTTTCGTCGAAGCCTTCGCCGAGTTTGGCGTGGCGGTTTCTCTGGAGGAAGCACGCGGTCCCATGGGCATGGGCAAGTGGGACCACATCCGCACGTTATGCAACCAGCCACAGATCGCAGAACGTTACCGTACGGTGTTTGATCGCTTACCGACCGATGAAGACATCACAGCGCTTTATGAGCGCTTCATGCCACTACAAATCGAGAAGATCGCGCTGCACTCGGCGCTGATTCCTGGCGCCTTGAACGCCATCGATGCGCTGCGTGACCAAGGTTTGAAAATAGGGTCCTGTTCAGGCTATCCGGCTGTCGTCATGGAAAAAGTGGTGGAACTGGCGCGCCACAATGGCTACGTCGCCGACCACGTGGTAGCGACCGACGAAGTGCCCAATGGCCGCCCACATCCAGCCCAGGCTCTGGCTAACGTGATCGCCTTGGGCATCAGCGACGTCGCCGCTTGCGTCAAGGTCGACGACACCTGGCCCGGCATCCTCGAGGGCCGCAGTGCCGGCATGTGGACAGTCGCGCTGACCTGCTCCGGCAACGCCCTGGGTTTGACTTACGAACAGTACAAGGCGTTGCCCTCCGACAAACTGGCAGAAGAACGCGCCCGCATCATCAAGATGTTCGAAGGTTCTCGCCCGCACTACCTGATCGACACCATCGTCGAGTTGCCGGCCGTCATCGAAGACATCAATGCCCGCCTGGCACGCGGTGAAACCCCTCAAGGCTCCTGACCCCACCCGGCTACTGAAGTGACAGTGGTCGTCCCGCGGACGACCACAACCAACAACAACAACAACAACAACAACAACAACAACAACAACAACAACAACAACAACAACAACAACAAGAGAGACTCGCCATGATCTACGCCCCTCCTGGCACCCCCGGTGCCCTCGTATCCTTCAAGCACCGCTACGGTAATTACATCGGCGGCGAGTTCGTCGCGCCTGTCAAAGGTCAGTACTTCACCAATACCTCGCCAGTGAATGGCCAACCGATTGCCGAATTCCCGCGCTCCACCGCCGAAGACATCGACAAGGCCCTAGACGCTGCCCATACCGCTGCCGATGCCTGGGGCGCCACGTCCGCCCAGGCGCGCTCGCTGGTGCTGCTGAAAATCGCCGACCGCATCGAGCAAAATCTCGAACTGCTGGCAATCACCGAATCCTGGGACAACGGCAAAGCCGTGCGGGAAACCCTCAACGCCGACATCCCGCTGGCCGCCGACCACTTCCGCTACTTCGCCGGCTGCATCCGCGCCCAAGAAGGCAGCGCCGCCGAGATCGACGGCAACACCGTGGCCTATCACATCCATGAACCGCTGGGCGTAGTCGGGCAGATCATCCCGTGGAACTTCCCGATCCTGATGGCCGCCTGGAAACTCGCCCCGGCCCTGGCCGCCGGTAACTGCGTGGTGCTCAAGCCTGCCGAGCAAACCCCGCTGGGCATTACCGTACTGGTCGAGTTGATCGGTGACCTGTTGCCACCCGGCGTACTGAACATCGTGCAAGGCTATGGCAAAGAAGCTGGCGAAGCGCTGGCCACCAGCAAACGCATTGCCAAAATCGCCTTCACCGGCTCGACCCCGGTCGGCTCGCACATCATGAAATGTGCCGCCGAAAACATCATTCCGTCCACCGTGGAGCTGGGTGGCAAATCGCCGAACATCTTCTTCGAAGACATCATGCAAGCCGAACCGTCCTTCATCGAAAAAGCCGCTGAGGGCCTGGTGCTCGCCTTCTTCAACCAAGGCGAAGTCTGCACCTGCCCGTCCCGCGCCCTGGTGCAAGAGTCGATCTACGACGACTTCATGAAAGTCGTGATGAAAAAAGTCCTGTCGATCAAACGTGGCGACCCGCTGGACACCGACACCATGGTCGGCGCTCAGGCGTCCGAGCAGCAATTCGACAAAATCCTTTCGTACCTGGAAATCGCCAAGGGCGAAGGCGCCGAGTTGCTGACCGGCGGCAAGGTAGAAAAACTCGAGGGCAGCCTGGCGACCGGGTATTACATCCAGCCGACCCTGCTCAAGGGCACCAACAAAATGCGCGTGTTCCAGGAAGAAATCTTTGGCCCGGTGGTGAGCATCACCACCTTCAAGGACGAAGCCGAAGCCCTGGCCATCGCCAACGACACCGAGTTCGGCCTGGGTGCCGGCCTCTGGACCCGCGACATCAACCGCGCCTACCGCATGGGCCGCGCCATCAAGGCCGGTCGTGTGTGGACCAACTGCTACCACCTGTACCCGGCGCATGCCGCGTTCGGGGGCTACAAAAAGTCCGGCGTCGGCCGTGAAACCCACAAGATGATGCTCGACCACTATCAGCAGACCAAAAACCTGCTGGTGAGCTACGACATCAATCCGTTGGGCTTCTTCTAATGCTCGGATATTGAGCGACTAGTCAGAAACAAAGACGTGCCCTGTTGGATGAGAGCACAGAGCACGTCAACGGATTCAAGCGCTTCACCGATGACCAGACGATGGTCCTTCTTGGGCAAAGCGACGGGATAGCCTCGGCCATAAACGACCTGCAACGGGCGCCTGCTTTGAGTCGATCGCAGCCATGGCTGCGCGCCCGATTTCGGCCGAAAGCCCAGATCTAATCACTCCAGGCCGTCGCCGCCAATACTGTGCGCAGCGTCACGCAACCAATCACAGAACTGCTGTGCTGCCACGCCAAGGGGCCAAGAGAAATGCGGTCTACTGATGGTGCACTATTATGAGTTTTCATTCATAAAGCGTGCAGTTCTGGACGCTCGCCGAAGAACGATCCGAAAAAGGATATCGATGAAGCATGAGGAATTACCCATTAAGTAATGCGAGGACTTCGCTTTAGTCAAGGTGCCCAATTGCTTAGGATGTCGCATGCCCTATCACATCATCTTGCTCGTACTTTTCGCAGCGCTCTTGCATGCCAGCTGGAATGCCGCGTTGCGCGGTGGCGCCGACAGACTTTGGTCGATGACGATCATGTGCGTGGCTGTAGCGATTACCAGCGTCGCAATAGCCTTGTTTTTGGAGGCTCCGGCCCAAGCCAGCTGGTTCTACGCAGTACTTTCGGCGGTCCTGCACGTCGGCTACAACTTGTTCCTGGTGCGCAGTTACAAGGTTGGAGACCTTGGGCAAACTTACCCTATCTCGCGGGGCTCCTCGCCTATCCTGATTACCCTCGCTGCTTCGGTTTTTGCCGGTGAAACGGTCGGGGCAGTCGCGATGATTGGCATTTTACTGGTGTCAGGCGGCATCATCTCGCTGGCCTTTAGAGGGCGCAAGCTGGCCGTTCCCAGTCTGCCTTACGCCCTGGGTACCGGTTGTTTCATTGCGGCTTATAGCGTGACGGATGGTATTGGCGTCCGCCTGTCCGGCGCACCGATGGCATACACGGTATGGATGTGCGCCTTGTGGGGCGTCTTGATGCCGTTGGTGTATGTCAGCGTGCGCGACACGAAGAGTTTATTTACCTTCCGACCCGGATTCATGACGGCCTTCATCGGAGGTCTGGTTTCACTTCTGGCCTATGGAATCGTTATCTACGCCATGTCCGCCGCGCCCATGGGAGCGGTATCGGCATTGCGCGAAACCAGCGTGTTGTTCGCGGTATTGATCGGATATTTTTTCTTGGGCGAGACACTGACTGTCCGAAAGATGCTGGCATGCGCGGTGATTGCCATCGGCACGATCATCATTGGCTGACGGCAAGGGAGCAAAGCCGATGGTCAGCTTTGGGTCGGATAGCGACGGTCTAGCATCGACCGTTGCAATGAATGGTCAGACTTCCGTCTGCTCAGCCATTTCCAAGGCATCATCGACCTCGATTCCCAGGTATCTGACAGTGCTTTCAAGCTTCGTATGACCAAGCAGGAGCTGGACTGCTCTCAGGTTTTTCGTCCCGCGATAGATCAACGAAGCCTTGGTTCTCCGTAGCGTGTGGGTACCGTACATGGTTGGATCAAGGCCAATGGCTGTCACCCACGTTTTGACTATTCGAGCGTATTGTCTGGTGGAAAGATGGTCTGAGGCGTGCAATCGGCTTGGAAACAAGAATTCCTCGCTGCGGAGACGCGCCTGATGCATCTAAGCCTCCAAAACCATTCGGGTTTGCTCAGTGATTTCAAATTGCACTGGGTGCTGAGTTTTCTGCTGCATCACGATGGCCCGTGACGACACATGCTCCCCATGGGCTATGTCTCGGACTCGCAACTTGGTTAAGTCACAGGCATGCAGCTTGCTATCGATGGCCAAGTTGAAGAGCGCCAAATCACGCGTTTTCTCAGCAAGCTGAAGTCTTACTCGGATAGCCCAGATATCTCTGACTCGGAGCGGGGCTTTCTGACCGACAAGCTTTCCCTTGTTCCAAGGCTGATGGCGGTATCTAGCAACAGTGTTCATGGCTCGTCCTCCACGTTGAGGGAAGACAAGGGTGGATCAGTCACAATGGCTGGTGGTCTCTATCCGACCCTTTGCAGCCATTCGCGAACTTTCATGTGCGCACTCCCAATCAGCGAAGCGAATGACTTGAAACCCATGTCAGATGCGGAGTTGGTTGAATAGCTTTTGCAGAAATGCATCGCCGGCCACAGATTCTGAAAGTAAGTAATGTCCAGACCAATTGTCCCAGCCGGCTGCAAGGTTAAACTCAGCACACTGGAAACTTTGATGAATTTGTTCACTAACGCCTATAACGGGTGAACCCACCCGTTTGAACCCGTGGAGCCTGGTCAAGTTTTCAGCTAGCGATAGCCAAAAAGAGTCTGACAACTCGTTGAAATCGAGTGTCAGATGACCATTTGCTGCCGAGTGGAGAGTTGGGTTCATTTACTGCCATCTAAGGTGTGATGCGAAGGGAATACAAGCTCGGCTGCGGTCGCAATTGTCAGGTGCCTGATTAAGCCTGAGAACGTTTTATTGCGTTGGCGAGATGCTCCGCTTTGTTGCGCAATTCAATGAATTTTTCGTTTAGCTCGACATGACCTGGCTTCCAGAAAAGGACGCCATCGTCATAGCTTTGACCAAGAATGAGATCGCTTAGTGAGCCCATTCCGCCATAGGCTGACAGTAGATACTCAATCCCAGAGAAATCAGAAGCCAGCAATCGGGCTCTTGCCTTACGCATCCAAAAGCTCCAGTGGGTATCTCCATCGCTTTGAAGCACGGTTGCAAGCTGATCAAGAATGCAGATTAGCTCTTCAGTTTTCGGTCCCATTTCTTGACATCGTCCAAAGCAAAGCACGCATGAGCGGGATGATCCACAGTGGAGCATTTATCGCCTGCTTGCTGCACAAGCTACTGCTTCGCCATTAGGGTGTCCATGGGCTGTTTCTGGCCGGTTTCAGTCAGCCCTATCAGATTGCTCAAGCTCTTGCACCAGTGTCGTAAAAATGTAGGACGCAATATGCTCGCCCTTTGAGTGCGTGTAGCTTGCAGTCCTTAGCTAGACAAAAAGACGCATCTAATCCGCCGTGATTCTCAACCATACGCTCTATTATCAAAGATTTTATATCGACCGACTCCCAGCCCTTTGGCGAACTCAACTTCAACGCATACAGGGTTTGGTACTTATCCCATTCATCCGTTCGCCAAAACTGACCACAATCAAGACACTGCAATAGTTTGATCCATTGGCCTATCTCAAGGCAGCGTAAACCAGCGACAAACTCCGCATAGTTATGACTAATCTCTACGAGGTCGCGCCGACTGCCACAACTACATTGCATTGTTTCACTCCTAATATTGAGCTTTTCACTAGACTCGATCGTCTGCTTCTGGCCCAGAGTGTGTAAAAACACTCATGACCTTATCTTCCTGGAGCATCGACGTTCGTTGGCTGTGCCATCGCACGGTCAATGCTCCGTGTTGCATCGGTGTCGCGTCCTGGAGCACGTCAGCGCTGTTTTTACAGCCTCTGGGGTGGGGCCAACGTCAGCCTTTCTTAGGCTGACAGCGCTTTCATCAAACCGTTGGCACCGATGATTTTTATGACCCGTTTCAAGTTGTAGGCGAGCACATTTAACCTCATCTCCGCACTCACGCCGGCCAGCTTTCGCGTCAGGAAGTGCGTCGCCCCCATCCATTGTTTAAGCGTCCCGAAGGGATGCTCAACCGTCCGTTTTCGAACTCGCATCATCTCCGGGGCTTTGCTCAGCCGAAGCTGCATGTCCTCCAGCACGGCTTCATGCTCCCAGCGTCGAACTCGTCGTTCCGTGCTCGGTGTGCACTGCGATTTCAACGCGAAGCCTGGCATTTCGAACTCCAGTAACGGTGCAACTTCAGGCCTTTTTCAACGTAGGAATAGTGCCAGCTCAGCGACTCTCCTGCCGGGCAAATGTAATCGATTTTGGCCGCATCACAGATGAAGGCATCGTTATTGAAACGCCCGTCAGCCTTGGCTCCAGAGGTCATCGGCTTGGGCACATAGGCGGTGATGCCGGCATCGTGACAAGCCAGGATTTGTTCGCTTTTGAAGTAACCTCGGTCAGCCACCACCGACAACGTATCTGACCCCATCACGTCGCGGGCCTGCTTGGCCATCGAGCTGAGTTGATCGCGGTCGGAACCGACGTTAGTCACCTCATGAGCAGCGATCAAATGGTGCTGAGTATCGACCGCTGTCTGCACGTTGTAGCCGACGATTCCCGTGCCGCGCGTCATCATGGAGCGGCTGTCTGTATCGGTCAGTGAGACCTGTTTATCCGGCGATTCATTGAGCTGGATTTCGATCGCTTGAAGCTCCTTCATTTGAGTTTTTAGCTTGGCGATTTTCTCTTCCAGCCGCACGGCGCTGGACTCGGAAGCTGTTGGCTCTTGTCGATCGGCAGCATCGAGTGCCGCCAGATAACGGTTGATGCTCAATTCAATTTCTTCGATTCGCCGCTTCAGTTTGGCGCTGGTGAAGTTGCGATCGCGGTTGTTGACTGCTTTAAATTTACTGCCGTCAATGGCGACCAGATGTTCTCCAAACAATCCCAACTGCTGACACAGTACAACGAACTGGCGACAGACGCCTCGGATGGCCTTGCTATTATCTTTTCGGAAGTTGGCGATGGTCTTGAAGTCCGGCATCAAACGTCCGGTCAACCACATCAGTTCGACGTTGCGTTGAGCTTCTCGTTCCAGCCGCCGGCTCGACTGAATGCGGTTGAGATAGCCGTAGATGTATATCTTTAGCAAGATCGCGGGGTGGTAAGCAGGCCGGCCAGTATCGGCTGGGATCGCACCTTCAAAACCCAGATTGACCAGGTCTAGTTCGTCGACGAAGACGTCGACTACGCGCACCGGATTGGTATCGCTGACGTAGTCGTCGAGGCTCTCGGGAAGTAAGGTGCCTTGGCCTCGATGTTCACCTTGGATAAAGCGCTTCATGGGCGATCCCTGCGATGAAATCCTCAGAAATCATAGCAAGGGTTCGCAAAAGCGTTTACACACTCTGAGCCAATGCAGTCTCTTATGACAGGCGACTATCGACCCAAGGCTGACCCTGCTCTCGCGAAACGCGGGGTCGTAGTTATCTGATTTGGAACAGGCGGGAGATCGCGGTTATGGCCTTGTCTCCGTCAGTTTCATAGAGACCGAACAGGCGCGTTTGGTCGCTCAGACGATGAAGCCGAAAATGGTTATAGAACGCTTGGCCTAAGCGCTGATTCTCGAATGTTCCGCGTTCCCAAAGAGTTAAAAACTCTTGATACGCAACGCGCTCAATTTCCAATCTCGGCATGCTTTCCACATACACATCCATTTATGTCAGCGATGACCGAATCCTACTGACGCTGGACAGATGCGACAATGCGCGTTTTGCCGAGGCAGTCGTTGCTGCATTCGTGACCGACCTCTTTGGGGCCAGGCGGTTTAAAAATACCGCCCAAAAATCGAAGTGCGTACTCCTACGTCAACTCTGAAAACGTGTGGCTAGTCGACAGACCTGAATCTCACATGGAACGCGATTTTTAATCATCCGAGCTGGCTTTGGAGTTTTTACACACTCTGGGCCATTAGCTGCCCTTCACAAATGGCTGTAAAAACGAAGGTTCAATGTTCAGCTAATCCGTACTGGCGCCCGCCCCTTATGCCGATTTCTTTCTCAATCCGTGTCCAGCGACTCGGGGCGATTTCAGTCTGACGTGGCAGATAGAAATTGGCCGGTAGCGAGTGAAGCTACGAAAGGTAAAGTGGAGCGCATAGCTGAACCTCTGCTGCGCGGGGCAATCAACCGCTTCTAAAACTAAAGAACTGAGAGGTTGGCTATGACGGCGAACGAGGATCTGATTGATTGGAATGGCCGCTGGCGTATCTCTAACAGTGCGGTGTCTTGCAGAGCGCTTCCAACTCGCAAGCCAACGTAGGGAGAGGGGCCTGAGGGAATACCCAGAGGCAAGCCTCAAAAGCCCACGCGTTTTAAGCAGGAGCAATGCGCCGACTGGCTCCGTAAACTGGAAATCAGCAAGCCTTTGAAACGCATCACGTCGACAAGGCAACCCGTCCTATCCCGGCAAACTCAACTTCCACTTGCACCCCGGCCGACGCCCAGTAGATACCGGTCCAGCTACCACTAGCCACCAGGTCACCGGCTCGCAAGGGGCTGCCCAGTGCTGCAGCGTGACGCGCCAGCCATGGCAGCGAACTCAGCGGCTCACCGAATGGATGGCTGCCAACGCCGACGAATTCAGGTTCCCCGGCCACCCGCAACGCCACCTGTTGTCTTGACCAATCCGGCATGTCCCCCAGCGTTTGCGGTGCACCGAGTACCAGCGCGCGGTTGAGTTGCTGGTCGGCCAGCCGAAGCAGTGGCGCGGCCTGATCGCCCTGCAGCCAGCGCGTGCCACACAGTTCGATGCCCGGCATCCACACATCGACCGCTGCACAGGCCATGGCCAGATCAGTGTGCTGGTCGAGGTCGCGCGACAGGCGCACGATCAGTTCGCCCTCGATCCCGAAACCGAAGGCATCGCCCGGCGGAACCTGCCAACCCGACGGGTGTACCGCCATTGCCGGTACCCCGGCGGCGCTGATCAGCCCTCCCGGAGCGCCGCCCAGTTTCCAGACCGCTGGCGGCCCGGAGGCGAACCAGCCGAGGGCATCCGCTACCTGGCGCTGCACGGCATAGGCTTCGGCTTCGTTAGCCAGTTCCAGGGTTGGCAACGGTTGTTGGCGCCCCTCACGCCAAGCACGAATCAGGGTGGCAGCCACCTGCGCGACCGCACTCACAATGCCAACTCAGTCTTGCGTCGGCGCAGTTGCGCGGGCGCCGGGCGCTCGCACGGCAGAAACCGGCCGCGACCCGCCTCACCGCGCGGCTCGCCGTCCCAGACCACCTCACCGCGAGACAAGGTCATGGCCGGCCAGGCGCTCAGCGTCATGCCGGCGTAAGGCGTGTAATCGACGTTGTGGTGCAGCATTTCGTTGCACAGGTGCACCGACTCACCTTCGTTCCAGATCACCAGGTCGGCATCAGCACCAATAGCGATGCTGCCCTTGCGCGGATACAACCCATACATCTTGGCGGCATTAGTGGAGGTCAGCGCAACAAAGGTTTGCGGGGTGATGCGCCCACTGCGCACGCCTTCGGACCAGAGCAGTGCCATGCGGGTTTCGACACCGGGAATGCCGTTGGCGATCTGGTCGAACGACACCTCTTCACCGTGGGCCTTCTTGCCATCCGGGCCATCGAAGCGAAAGGGAGCATGGTCTGACGAGAAAATCTCGAACGAGCCGTTCTCCAGGCCATCCCAGATCACCTGCTGGTTTGCGGCATCGCGCGGCGGCGGGCTGCAGATGCACTTGGCACCTTCGAAGCTGTCGTCACACCCCAGCGAGTCGGCGGTCAGGAACAGGTACTGCGGGCAGGTTTCGGCGTACACCTTCAACCCCTGGCTCTGGGCCCAGCGAATCTGCTCCACGGCCTCGCGACCCGACACGTGCACGATCAGGATCGGCACGTCCACCAGCTCGGCAAGGGCGATGGCACGATGGGTCGCTTCGCGCTCCACCAGCATCGGCCGCGACGCGGCGTGGTAGCGCGGCGCAGTCAGCCCGGCCGCCAGTAGTCGCTCGGTAAGCCAGGCGATGCAATCGCTGTTCTCGGCGTGGAGCATCACCATGGCGCCCTCACGGCGCGCGACCGACAACGTCTCGAGAATCTCCCGGTCGCCCAGCTTCAGCGCATCGTAGGTCATGTAGATCTTGAACGATGTATAGCCTTCAGCAATCAAGGCCGGCAGTTCTTCACACAGCACCTGCGGGGTGGGGTCGGTGACGATCAGGTGAAAGGCATAATCGATCACCGGCTTGTTACCCGCCCGACGATGGTAGTCATCGACGGCAGAGCGCAGGCTTTCGCCCTTCTGCTGGCAGGCGAACGGGATGACGGTGGTGGTGCCGCCGCAGGCCGCCGAGACCGTGCCGCTGAAGAAGTCATCGGCCATCACCGAGCCGTCGCCAGTCGGCTGGTCGAGGTGCACGTGGCTGTCGATGCCACCGGGGGTGACATGCCGGCCTGCCGCGTCGATTTCCTGGTGACCTTGCGGCAGGTCCAGGCCAAGGGAGACGATGCGCCCGTCACGAATACCGATATCGCTGGTGAACGTGTCCGCGGCGGTTACCACGCGGGCGTTGCGAATCACCGTATCAAAAGGTTGCATATCAATCAGGCCTCTTCCAGAAGTAACCGGCCCCAGCCGATCAGGCGGCGCGTGTCTACGCCCTTGGTTTTCAACATGTCCCAGACCACTGTGGTAACGGTGTCGAATACCGGTTTAGTTAACCATCACCTCATCCAGTGCCTGCTCGAGAGTGCTGACCGTGCGCTCGATATTGCGCAGCTTTTCGAGTCCGAACAGACCGATGCGGAAGGTCTGGAAGTCGGCCGGCTCGTCGCATTGCAACGGCACTCCGGCGGCGATCTGCAGGCCTTGGTCGGCAAATTTCTTGCCGTTCTTGATGTCGGCATCATCGGTGTAGCTCACCACTACGCCGGGGGCCTGAAAACCGGCTGCGGCCACGCTTTTGATGCCTTTGCCGGTCAACATTGCGCGCACCCGATCGCCCAGCGCCTGTTGTTCGTCGCGGACCTTGTCGAAACCGTAGGCTTGCGTCTCTTTCATCACTTCGTTAAACCGCGCGAGGGAATCGCTGGGCATGGTCGCATGGTAGGCATGTCCGCCCTGTTCGTAGGCCTGCATGATCTGAAGCCACTTTTTCAGGTCGCAGGCGAAGCTGCTGCTTTGCGTCTGCTCGATGCGCTCGAGGGCCAATGCACCGAGCATCACCAGGGCGCAGCAAGGGGAAGCACTCCAGCCTTTCTGCGGTGCGCTGATCAGCAGGTCGACTGCGCATTTGTGCATATCCACCCACAGCGTGCCTGAGGCGATGCAGTCCAGCACGAACAGGCCACCCACCGCATGCACGGCGTCGCCGACGGCCCGCAGGTAGTCGTTGGGCAGGATAATCCCTGATGAGGTTTCAACGTGGGGGGCGAAGACAATCTGCGGCTTGTGCGCCGCAATGGCGGCCAGTACTTCGTCCAGAGGGGGTGGGGCGTAGGCCGCCTGGCGACCCGCGTCGACCGGTCGGGCTTTGAGCACCGTGGTGGCCGCCGGGATGTTGCCCATCTCAAGGATCTGGCTCCAGCGATAACTGAACCAGCCGTTGCGTATCACCAGGCATTGCTGGTCGGTGGCAAATTGTCGCGCCACCGCTTCCATGCCGAATGTGCCGCTGCCCGGGACCACCGCGACAGCCTGGGCGTTGTAGACCTGTTTCAGGGTCTTGGAAATGTTCTTCATCACGCCTTGAAATGACTGCGACATGTGGTTGAGCGAGCGGTCGGTGTAGACCACTGAGTACTCGACCAGCCCCTCGGGATCGATACTGGGATATAGCTTTGACATGGGGTGACTCCTTTGGCAGAGATGTCAGTGGGTAGCAAGGACCGAAAACATGGACGCAGGCTGGGTCAATGGTGATGGCTTTACTGTGGACGCCAGCAGCATCAAAGTGGATGCCAGCCGGCTGCGCGCTCACCCTAAACGGCCAACAGCTTCCTGTATCAGAACCGCACGGGCGCTCATCACGTTGATGCCGGCGATTTCGCCGACACCAGCGTGTTCAGTTTAGACAACTCCCCTTCCTCAGGGATTAGTGCTCGAGAGGTGTAGGCCTGCCGTCGTTCGATCCAGCGCCGCAGAGCCAGAA
Organism: Pseudomonas sp. OV226; assembly: GCF_003148705.1. NCBI lineage: Bacteria > Pseudomonadati > Pseudomonadota > Gammaproteobacteria > Pseudomonadales > Pseudomonadaceae > Pseudomonas > Pseudomonas sp. OV226. The sequence goes on from NZ_QGGS01000007.1 coordinate 184,174, forward strand.
GCAAAGCGCTGACAAAACCATACATGACCGTGACAATAAACGCCGATTGCAGCAGTGATTGTGGGGCGAAGCTGGATATTTGCTGGGACCGGCGCAACAGCTCTTCATAGGGAATGATGTACCCCAGGGACGTATCCTGGACAATCGCCAGAACGCCACTGATCAATGCTGGCAACATGAGTTTCAGCGCCTGTGGCAATACAATCCACATCATCGCCTGGTGTTCGCGCATGCCGATCGATAACGCCGCTTCGTTCTGCCCGCGCCCCAAAGAAAGGATACCGGCACGTACAATCTCTGCCGCCATCGCACTGTGGTGCAGCACCATGCCGAAAATCAGATAACCCAGGGCTGACCAGTTCAACCCGATCGAGGGCAACAGGATGACGGTAAACAGAATCAACAAAAGCAGCGGTACCGCGCGAAAACAACCGATATAGCTGGCAGCCAAGGTGCGCAACCAGAGCCTGGACGATAACCGCGCAAGCGCCAGAGGCAACGCCAGACTGAAGGCCAATACCATGCTGATCACTGCGGCCAGCAAAGTTGCCACCAGGCCGTCAAACAGAAAGCGCAGTGTTCCCGGATGCAGGAAGATTTCCCATCGCTTGGCATCGAACTGACCACTGGCATCGAGCCGATGACCCACCGCCATCAGGCAACCCAACAGCAGTAACACGCCGATTACCGAAATCAGCCGGTTACGCCTTCTGGCAATCGGACCAGGCGGTTCGTAAAGCAAGTTGTCAGCGCTCATCGCAACACCGCCATTTTTTGCTCCAGAAAGCGAAAGAACCAACCGGCTGGCAGGGTCAGCAGAAAATAGGCACCCATGGCGCCGAGGAAGGTCGGCACGGCCAGGGCTGTGTCGAAGTTGATCTTCTGCGCGGTATAGGTGATGTCCGCGACACCAATCGCAGCCCCAATGGCCGACGCCTTGATTTGAATGATGAACAGATTGCCCAAAGGTCCAACGACCGACTGCACGGCTTGTGGCAACACCACTTCGCCCATGATCTGGTCGAAGCGCATCCCGATGCTGCGTGCGGCTTCGATCTGGCCAATCGACACAGTGTTGATACCCGCCCGCACGACTTCACAGATCCAGGCCGCGCTATACAGTCCCAGGACCAGGACCGTGGAAGTGAACAGCGAATAGATGAAGCCCAGCTTCGGCAGTCCAAAGGTGAACAGCAGCAACAGCGCCAGAAGCGGCATCATCCGCATGAGTTCTACGTAACTGCTGGCAAACCAGCGAAAGGGTGGCCATGGGCTCACCCTCATGATTGCCAGAAGCAGCCCGAGAACGATCGCAATGGCGAAGGACAGCAGGGTCAGCTCGACGCTGACCGCGATGCCCCCCAGAAAGCGTTCGATATAAGACATCAGGTTCGCCTCTGCGGAGCTCTTACTGTTCGATCACTGGCACCTGCGGTGCGCCCAGCCCGGCTTCAAGATCCTTGCCGTACATTTCTTGCCACTTGCCACTCTGGATAGCCGCCCCCAACTGATTGCTGATCCAGCTACGCCAAACCTTGTCTTCCTTGGCCACGGCGATGCCGTAGGGCTCTTCAGTGAACGGAGTGCCAACCACCCGCAGCTTGCCGGGCTGGCGAAGTGACTCACCGACCAACGTGGCGCCATCGTCGACATAGGCGTCGAAACGTTTGTCTATCAGACCCTCTACACAAGCGGAGGCATCGCTGAAAGTCACGATCTTGGCACTAGGCGCCAATGGTTTGAGATTGCGCTCTACGGTCGTCCCGCTTAGTACGCAGACAGTCTTGTTGTCGAGGTCAGCGGTTTTGTTGATCGAATGATCGTCGATTCTTACCAGAGAGTCCTGTCCGGCGAGGTAATACGGGCCCGCAAAGCCTATGACCTGCTTGCGTTCGTCGGTCACTGTCATGGTGGCGATGACCAAGTCGACGCGTTTGTTCTCGACCAGAGGAATGCGGTTTTCCGGTGTGGTGCTGACCCACTCGATGTTGTCTTCGGAGCCTGTAAGCTGTTTAGCCAGCATCCTGGCCAGATCAGCCTCGAAGCCTTCAACGTCTCCAGTCATGGGATTTCGGGACGAGAACATCAGCGTATTCAATGAGGTGCCAACAACCAGCTTTCCGCGCTGGTGAATTTTCGCCATCGTCGAATCTGCGGGGAACTGATCGACTGTGGTCGCCGACGCTAACGTGGCGAACATGCAGGAAGCCAGAAGGGAGACGCTGAATGAAACGAACCGGTTTGAGCGCATGGTTGATCTCTCTTTTTATTGTGTTTTCAGATGAGTTGATTAATGAGCCAGAATCTTGGAAAGAAACTCCCGGGCACGCTCTGAGCGGGGGGCGCTGAAGAAGGTTTCCGGTGGAGCACTCTCAACAATCCGGCCGGCGTCCATGAAAATAATCCTGTCGGCAGCGGAGCGAGCGAACCCCATTTCATGGGTGACTACTACCATGGTCATGCCTGTGCGGGCCAAATCGACCATGACCTTCAGAACCTCGTTGACCATTTCCGGATCAAGTGCCGAGGTCGGTTCATCGAACAACATCACGCTGGGCTTCATCGCCAGCGATCGAGCCAGCGCAACGCGTTGTTGTTGGCCACCCGACAGCTCCGCGGGATAAGCCTTCCCCTTGTGTGCCAGACCGACTTGTTCGAGCTGTTGCATTGCCCACGCGTCGGCGTCCTGACGTTTCATTCCAAGGACCTTTCGGGGGCCCATGGCAACATTCTGCAGCGCGCTCCGATGTGCAAACAGATTGAAACTCTGGAAAACCATGCCGACCTTGGCACGCATTTTCGCCAGTGCCCCGCCCTCTTCAGGCAGGCGTTCGCCGTGCAAAAAAATCTCACCACTGGTGATGGTTTCCAGGCGATTGATGCAGCGACACAAGGTCGATTTACCAGAGCCCGAAGGACCGATAATCACGACCACTTCACCTGGCTGAACCTCAAGATCAACATCAAACAGTACTTGCTGACTGGCAAAGAACTTATTGACCGCGCGTAGTGAGATGGCCGGGGTTTGCTGGTTTTGCGCGTGAGTCGATAGCATGGTTTCTGATCTGCGTTGGAGGTCTGATGTATGCCCTGCAGGCACCCGTACTAGACAAACTTCAATTGCACCGTAGCCTTCAACTGGCCTACCGGCGCGCCGTTGCAATTGTTCAATGCCGGATCTGCCCAGGGCGCCAACAACGGGCTTTCGCTTCCCTGCTCCAGCACTCCCAGTTGCTTGAGTACGGCAATGGTGATGGCGAACACGGCAGGGAAATCGCCATCGCTGACTTTCACCGCCACACCCAACCCTCGACTACGGATACCTACCGTCTGCACACCATCGGCACCGGTTTTCGCGACCCAGTCGCCATTTGATGCAAGCGTGATCCCCAGATCGGATCGGCCGGTACCGGAGACCATTTGCGGATTGCGCCGCATGGCGTCAAACAGACGTTGCAATACCGCGCTGAGGCTGGCGTCGGAACCGGCATCACCGCTGGCCAGTCGCGCCCACAGCAACGCAAGTCGTGACAGAGGCATCCCGAGGTTTGGCGCGTTACAGCCATCAGTGCCCGCCCAAAACTGATTTTCTGGAACACCGCTCAGCGATGCGACGACACGCTGGATGTCACGTTGCAAGGGATGGTCCGGTGCCAGGTAGGAATCACTGGCTAACCCGTGAAGGCGGCAATAGGCAAGAAACCCGGTGTGCTTCCCGGAGCAGTTGTGGTGGCGTTGATCGAAGTGGAAGCCGGCCGGCGGCAGATTGCCCGCGCTATAGAAGTCCGGTAAATGGCAGCCGCACCCCAGGTCAGTCACTTCGTGCCGGATTTTCGCCAACATGCTGCTCACGGCATTCACGTGCGATGCTTCCCCGGAGTGACTGGCACACATGACGGCGACTTGATCATCGGAGAACCCAAAGTGTTCGACACCGCCATCACGCACGAAAGGAACGGCCTGGAACGGTTTGAGCGTTGAACGGGAAAACATCATCGCTCCCGGATCGCCCGCATAGGCCAACAAAGCCCCTTCGGTATCAACAACAGCTACTGATCCCCAGTGAATCCGCTCCACATGCTGGTTTCGAGTAGCAACAGCCAATGGAACATGTGCAGGAAAATCCATAATGATCTCGATACTCCAATGAGCTCCGGAGATGAACGATTCTCTCGTGTGAATACGTTGCCGGAAGTTATGAACGGTGTGCGCACTTCAATCGAAATGAGTCTATATACTGGCGAAAATGGATGGAACATCGTCCGATAGAATTCGGTTTTGCAACCAGCGCAAAGGCAACTCTGAAAATGATTAATGAAATTGCACGTATTGATCACTTGGCTGTAATGAGGGCACTGGTCAAAGTAGTGGAGTTGGGCACCTTCTCCGCGGCAGCCCGAGAACTGCATGTCTCCCCTTCGACATTGACCCGAATGATTACAACGCTGGAAAAGTCGCTGAACACAATCCTTCTTCATCGCACAACACACATCGTCGCCCTCACCGAGGCCGGGCAGATTTATCACGCCCGCGCGCTGTCGATGATTGCGGATCTTGACGACACGTTACGTGTCGTCAGTGACCTCAATCTTGCACCAAGCGGCCCGCTGAAACTGACTTCGCCCGTGGCTTTCGGCAGGCGCTTCCTTGCACCGCTGATCGCGCCTTTTTTACAGATGTACCCCGGTATCCAGATGGATTTGCGTCTGACCGACAACCACAACGATATGATCTTAGGGGGCTTTGACCTGGATATTCATGAGGGCGAGAATCATCTTGAGAACTTGATCGCCTATCCCATATCCCGCAACGATTCGCTACTGTGCGCAACGCCAGATTATCTTGCGCGCTGCGGTCATCCCCAAACACCTGCCGAACTCAGCCAGCACAATTGCCTCATCTACCTGCACCCCGACAGCGACCCGCATTGGTACTTCACCAAAGATGACGTGAAACATTCGATTTTCCCAAAAGGCAATCTTCAGTCGGACAATTCGGAATTACTGCTCGAAGCGGTTTGTGGTGGACTGGGCATTGCCGAGTTTGAAATCTGGCTGGTGCGAGACCTCCTCCTGAGTGGCGAATTACAAATTGTTCTTGCGCACTATCGTTTTGTTAACTCGCTGACAGGGAGACAGATTTATATGGCTTATCTTCCCAACAGACGCTATTCCACAAAAGTTCGAGTATTACGCGATTTTCTCGAAACCCGGCTCAAAGGCATTGGTGAACTTCCCCCTGAACTCTTTCAACACAATGAGGAATAGCGCGTCTCAATTTTTTAATCCGGCGTGATTGCCACGCCATCAAGTTCGTTCAAGCCAGGCACGGGCGATTTCTTCGCGCGTAGCAAACCAGACACCGCTGTGCTGATTCGCGTACTCGATGAATTGCTTGATCGCCCTGACCCGCCCTGGACGGCCCACCATCCGTGGATGCAGCCCGACCGACATCATGCGAGGCCCTTCAGCCGACTCTTCATAAAGTACTTCGAAGCTTTCTTTCATGTACTCGAAAAAGTCCGATGCCTGCGAAAGCCCCGGCGAGTTCCAGTAGCGGAAATCGTTCACGTCGGCGGTGTAAGGCACCACGAGGTGACGCTTGCCCTCGACGTCGACAAAGTAGGGAACGTCGTCGTTGTAGGCATCGGAATCGTAGAGAAAACCGCCCTCCTCAGCGACCAGCCGACGGGTGTTGACGCTGGCGCCATACCGGCAATACCAGCCAACGGGACGCTTGCCGCAGGTGCGTTCGAATGACTCGATTGCCAGGCGCATGTGTTCACGCTCCTGCTCTTCAGTCAGGCGAAACACTTCCTCCCAGCGATAACCGTGACTGCAAATCTCATGGCCACCCGCGACGGCGGCGCGAGCCACATCAGGGTTCTGCTCAAAGGCCACTGCGCAAGCATGAAAAGTCGCACGAACCGATTGCTGATCGAGAATATCCAGGATTCGCCAGATCCCGACGCGCGAGCCGTACTCGTACATCGATTCCATCGCCAGATTGCGTGTGCCGTCGGGTATTGAATAGCTGCCCCATTCGGTCATTGATTCCTGGTCCGGGTCGCCCATGGCGAGCGAGCGTTCGGAACCTTCTTCGTAGTTGATCACCAGGCTGATGGCCAAACGTGCGCCATTCGGCCAGGTGCCTTGCGGGCGTTGTCTTCCGTAACCCACTAAATCGCGTGCAGGTGAAACCATCGGGATATTCTCCTGAAGTGACTGGTTAAATAAGTACGTGGTGAAAGTCGCGACTTAGCAGTCGATATCTTTCAGCCGGTCATGGCTAAAGGTGGTGTCCGATTGCCACTCGCTGAAGGCCAGTCCCATGGCCAGGGTTTGCGCAATACAGAACGAAGCGGTGAGCGAGCGAAATCCCAGTAATTCGGCGTCATTGACCTCAATCACCGTATCGGCCATCTGCCCGATAGGGCTCAGAACACTGTCAGTGATCGCTACCAGCGTCACGCCTGCTTCCCGCGCCTGACGACAAGCCTCAACGGTGTCATTGGCGTACGGTGGAAAGCTGACGGCTATCAGCAAATCATCATCGGCAATGGCGCTGACCTGCTCCGGCAACGTGCCGCCAGCACCGCTGATGTGCACGGTTCGCCGGCCCACACGACTCAACGCGTAGCTCAGATACGCCGCCACCGGAAAGGCACGGCGCATACCGATGACGAAGGTAGTGCGCGCGACTTGCAGATGGGCGATGGCGGCTTCGATATTGGCCTGCTCGCCGCCTTCGGCCAGGTGTTCCAAAGAAACGATATTGGCCTGGCTGAACTCACGCAGAATTCCGCCGACGTCACTCGGGTCCTCCAGCAACGTCTCACCGCCGTAGTGCCGAATACGCTCGCTGTGGGTGTCGGCAGCCTGTTGCAACGGTGCGCGGAAAAGCCGCTGCAAATCCTTGAAACCTGCAAAGCCAAGCGCCTGAGCCAGCCGAATATAAGCGGAAGGCGCGATGCTAGAGCGCTTACCCAGTTCGGCTACCGTATTGAGTGCGATTTCATGCGGGTTGTCGATCAGGAATCGGGCAGCATCACGCAGACGACCGGTCAGTTGTTCGTGCTGGGCCGCTATACAGTCACGCAGCTCTGCAAGGGTTTCAGGTAAGGCCATAATGAAGGCTCGTAAAATTAGAGGTGTGTACGCCCGTCAACGCAACGCATTGATTGCTTGATCCAGCGCAGTGATGAGGCGGTCGACTTCTTCCAGCGTGTTGTAATGCGCCAACGACACCCGCACTACCCCGCCAAACTGGTCAAGCCCAAGGGCTTCGATAAGTCGCCGTGCATAGAAGTCACCAAAACGAATGCCGATCCGATGCTCATCGACCCTACGCACAACAGCCTCTGACTGAACGCCCTCAACCACGAAACTGATCGTTGGCACTCGATTGCTGGTATTCGCTTTGCCAATGATCCGAACGCCCTCGCGCTGGCGCAAAAATGCCAGCAGACGCTCGGCGAGCAAATCCTCCTGCACCTCGAAGGCATCGAACGCAGCCTGCATGCACTTGCGCTCGCTACCTTGCGCGCCAAGCCGGGTGCTGATGTCGAGCAAATAGTCGGTAATGCCGATGCAACCGAATGACAACTCGTAGTTGACGTTGCCCGGTTGCAATTTGTAAGGCACCACATCCTGACCGATAAAGAAGTGGTTAAGACTCGGCAATTCCAGCAACAGATAGCGGCGTCCCCAGAGTACGGCAAAGTGCGGGCCGAACGTTTTATAGAAGCTATAGACGTAGAAATCGGCGCCGCTGGCCTGAACATCCACCAGACGGTGTGGTGCATAAGCGACGGCGTCCACGCACAGCTTGGCGCCCACCGCATGGACACGCCGCGCAACCTCGGCGACTGGATTGACCGAGCCGAGAATATTCGAGGTGTGGGTCATGGCCACATAACGGGTTTTGCCATTGAGCAAGACCTGCAGGTCATCCAGCTCCAGCTCACAGCTGTCGCGGTTGACCTGCCATACGCGCAAGGTCGCGCCACGGTCTTCGCAAAGCTTGACCCATGGGCCGATGTTGGCCTCGTGATCGCAATTGGTGACGATGATTTCATCGCCCTGGACAATTGACGGTGCGATGGCGCGACACAGTATTTGCAGCAAGTGGGTGGTCGAGCCGCCCATGATCACTTCTTCGGGATGCTCGGCGTTGATCAACTGCATGACGGAGTGACGTGCCTGCATCACTCGCTCGCCAGCGTCGACGGAAGGTTGATAGGAAGCGCCCAGTTGCACACTGCTGTTGAGCAGGTAATCAGTGACCCGGTCAGCGACGGCACTCAGCACCATCGAACCACCGGCGTTATCCATGTAGGCGTATCCACCGGCCAGACCTGGAAATTGCTTGCGAACGTAATCGATATCGAGAGGATTCACTCTTCTTTCTCCAGCCTGATTCAGTGGTGCAAGATAGCCTGCAGGAACGCTTGCGTGCGGGGTTCCTGAGGTGCGGTAAAAAAGGGTTCCGGGATGTTCTGCTCAACAATGCGTCCGCTTTCCATGAAGATCACCCGATCGGCGACCCGACGGGCAAAGCCCATTTCATGAGTGACCACGACCATCGTGACGCCGGACCGAGCAAGGTTTTGCATGACATCGAGTACCTCGCCAACCATTTCCGGATCCAGCGCGGAAGTCGGTTCGTCGAACAGAATCGCGCGAGGTTCCATGGCCATGGTGCGGGCGATGGCAACCCGTTGTTGCTGGCCGCCGGACAATTGGCTCGGGTATTTGTGGGCGTGATCGCCCATGCCGACCTTCACTAATAGTTCCTTGGCTCTGGCATGCGCATCACGCCGACTCAGGCCGCGCACCCGGATCGGCGCCAACGACACATTGTCGAGAACAGTGAGGTGCGGATAGAGGTTGAAGCTCTGAAACACCATACCTACTTCACTACGGATGGCGCTCAGTCGCGGACCGTTTTCAACCCGCTCGCCCCCCACGCGAATATCGCCCTGCTGGTAGTCTTCAAGCAGATTGATGCAGCGAATCAAGGTCGATTTTCCCGAACCGGACGGGCCAAGAATGACCACCACTTCACCCTCTTCAACCTGCAAATTGATATTGCTTAACGCCTTGAAGCTGCCGTAGTACTTGTCGAGATTTTCGATGTCGATCAACGTGCTCATGCGGTTTTTCCTCCAGAGGCGTTACGACGCTCAACCCAGCTGACCATTTGTACCAGCGGCAACAGCAGCAACAGATACAGCAAGGCAGCCCCTACCAGCGGTGTCGGGTTAGCAGCCAGTGCCTGCGCCTGGGTTGCCTGCTTCAGCAAGTCAGGCATGGCGACGACTGAAGCGAGCGCCGTGTCTTTCATGACGTTGATGCAGTTGCTCGTCATGGGTGGCATCACGATGCGGATGGCCTGTGGCAACACGACGTCGCGCATGGTGTTGAAAAAACTCATGCCCTGAGAAGCCGAAGCTTCGAACTGACCACGGGGAATGGCTTCGATGCCCGAACGAAAAATCTCTGCGCTGTAAGCGCATGAGACCAGCGAGAGCGCACTGGCAGCGGCCGCAAAAGACGACAGTCGAATGCCGACAAAAGGCAGCGCGTAATAGATGAGTACCAGTAAAACCAGCAGTGGAATAGAGCGCATGATATCGATGTAGATACGTGCAAGCGCTCGAACAGGTGCGTAGGAGTACAACCGCAGCAATGCCAGCAAAAGCCCGCCCACCAGGCCCAGGGCAATGCTCACCACCCCAAGCAAAATGGTCACGCCCAAACCGCGCATCATCAGCGGAAGCGAATCGACGAGCACGTTCCAGTTGAAGAATGTCTGCAAAAGATCCATGGGATACCTCGGTCAATACAAGTGGCGAACAGGCGTCGCCACTTACATGCATCAGCAGCAGGGCTTACTTGAGGACGGCGGTCACTTTCAGGGTGCTCGAGTCTTTATCGGCTTCAGCGCCGAACCACTCTTTGTGGATTTTCCCTAAGGTGCCGTCTTCTTTCATCTTGCTGATGATGTCGTTGACCTGATCGCTCATCGCCCAGCCTTTGGCGTGCATCAGCGAGTAGCGTTCACCGGTGGGAATACGCGCCACGATGGAATATTGCGGTTTGTCCTTGATGTAGTAGAGCACCGCAGGAATGTCGCTGACGTAGCCATCGATTCGTCCGGAAGCCAGATCGAGCATGGCCGGCGATAGCCCTTCATAGCGCGAGACATCGGCGAACTTGTACTCGTCCTTGTGTTGGCCGATCCACATGTCGCCGGTAGAGCCAGTGTCGACACCAACCACTTTGTCGTTCATGTCGGCCAGGCTTTTGACCTTGGAAGTGGTCAGTGCGGTGAGCGACTGGTCGCTGTCGAAGTAAGGCTGCGCAAAGGCTACCGACTCCAGACGTTTCGGAGTGATAGTGATTGATGAGATAGCGATTTCAACACGTTTGGATTGCACGGCACTGAACAGGCCGTTGAAGGGAATATTGACGAACTCGACGCTTTTTCCGGCGCGTTTGGCCACTTCTTTTACAACATCGACTTCGAAGCCGACAAATTCACCTTTGGCGTCCTGAAACTCCCAGGGCACGTTGCCAACGTTAGCACCTACGGTCCAGTCAGCGGACCAGGCTGGTAGAGAAACTGCGGCCGTCATGAACAATCCCAACATCACTTTCGTTTTCATGTTTGCTCCCGATTGTTTGTTTTTTTAGGTGCTAACAGCGGTTGATCTCGTACAACGTGGGACCGAGAGTAAATCAATGAATTATTTATTTCAACACCACTTGTCCGTGAATTTTTTACTCCGCCGCCATCTTTAGTTTTCCTTAAGCGTCACGTCCAATGGGCTGGTTACGGTCAGAACCGACCAAGGTGGCCGCGCGCAGCAGACTTCGCGGCAGGCAGAAAACGGCAAATTGCGGTCGCTCAACTGCTTCACCCTCGCTTAAGGACTAGCCGAGTGATATACCGCGGTTGGGTCTAATGCATGACAAAAAACAGGCAGTCTCATGATGCGATTCTCAATTTATAGCGGATTGGTTTTGGTGGGCTACTCGGCGCTCGATTACGGAGATCCCCCGATGGGCGTTGCTTTCGGCCAATTCGAACCTGCCGATGAGTACGCAGCTATCCAGAACCAGTGCTCCACGAACCATCACGACCAGACCGTTCTGGATCTTTCTGTTCAGACCGAAGCGGGTCTGGTAATTCCATGTGCGGGTTTGGCCATCCTGGATTACTCCGAAGAGCTCCCGCCGCCGTGCATCGAAGTGAACATTTTCGGCATTCCACATCCGCTCTATGGCGAGCTGTTTCCTAAGCAGGTCACCCTGTATGAGCGTCAATTCAGCTAATCGGAATGTCCCGCCGATGTCCGCTTTGGGTCGTTCTGCCGGTCGTAACCATGAAACATGGCGACTGTCTGCACATGTCAGAAACTGCCGAGATTCAGCCCGCGTGTCCAACCACCACTCGACCAGCCTCCCCTAAAAACATGTCAGACATTTCCTCGATTTCTGGAAGGCGTTCACGCGTTTAACGGCGCCTGTTTAAAGACATCCGAAGTTACTTCCCGAAGGCTACAAAACCTTGCGCCGTTACCTACGGCTAAGCCAGAATCCGCCGGCTTGTGCGTCGATGGCTCGGGTTTTATCGTTTCCCGGTCGCTGAAAAACAGCGATCGGGTTTGGTAGCCCGTCTTTCACATGTCGCATAACGTCACCTTTTACAGATGCTTTTTCGGCATTCGTTTTTATGGTGGCCATGCGCAGGGCGCCCTCGGGCGCGCCGGATTTTCCATGTGGGCCGGTCTACCAACCTTCGTATGGCCACCACCTTTCGTTTGGTAGCGAAGGTGATGGCTCCGATAATCCCATATGGAGTTTCATCTATGTTCAAGGTAACGCCCAATCCACCAGACACCGAATCGCTAGACACCGATTCACCCGACACCGACCCAGCCTCCCCCTACTCATCCCTCGATTCCAAAAAACTCCACGCCGCCGCCGAGCGTGCCCTCGATTTCTACCTCAACCCGGTGGCACTCATGAACGACACCCCACGCAAACCCAGCACCATTTATATGATTGCCCCGGATGTCGACCATGAAACCCTGCTGGTTCAAACCTGCGAGAACCTGGCATCGGCCAGTGTCATGGCCAGCAACGTGGCGGCGTTGTTAGACGGCACCCACCGCAGTACCGTGCTGGCGCTGCAGCAGGTCATCATGCTGGGGGAATTGGCGGTGAATGGAATGCTCGATAACTTCGTTCCGCCCAAGTAAGCACTCGCGCGTTAGCGAGGGGCTTGCCCTCCTCGCTAACGCGCGGATTTGTATCAATCTGTAGATTCTGCCGTGATCTTACACAGCGATACACAACGGCCGGTTCACGACACACAGGCACTACATGAGGGTGTAACAGTCGCCACGTCGCCAGGAGGTCCATGACCCTGCGACCTGAACGATGAAGCCATCAAACCCTCAGCAGGAACCTGCCATGATCAATCAAATCGAGACTGTGCTTTACACCGGCAAGACCCATACCATTGGCGGCCGCGACGGTCAGTCCAAGAGTTCGGATGGACGCCTGGACATTAAGCTGTCCCCGCCCGGTTCGTCTGGCAGCGGCACCAATCCGGAACAACTGCTGGCAGCGGGTTGGTCGGCCTGTTTCATCGGTGCGATGGGTAAGGCGGCAGGCGCGCTGAAGGTGACCCTGCCGAGCAACGTGGCCGTGGATACCGAGATCGACCTGGGCAAAACCGAGAACGCGTTTTTCCTCCAGGCACGTCTGAATGTCAGCCTGCCAGGCCTGGACCCAGCCGTCGCTCGTGCGGTGGTGGACGCGGCCCACCAGACTTGTCCGTACTCCAAGGCAACCCGCGGCAACATCGATGTCGAGATCAATCTGATTTGATCGCAACCCCTCGGCCAGCCTGCCTTTGGTGGCAGGTTGTGCCGATATTAGCTTTCCATCCTGTGACGCTTTTCCCAGGATGAAATCGGTCTAAAAAGCGCCCTTTACACAGCAGATGCTTTGCTATGCTCACTTATGTAGGTGAAGACGCAGACTGATGCGCAAGCGGATAGCAAGGAGACGTGGGGCACGTCCCGAAGGGTACACGGTTAGAAAGATCTCCGCGCTGAGATCCAGCCCTTACGCCGTGTGAAGCAGAAGTACATAACACTGTTCTGTCAGAGTCCTGATAAACCTTGTAAGCCAGAAACCAGCACTGGCCACCTACTCGAATTCCAAGCCCGCCTCGTGCGGGCTTTTTCGTTTCCGCCATTTACAAAACACCGTCCTCTCCACACCTGCGCACCACTCGTCGCCGAGGCCCCCTTCTCCCCCTTGACACTCATTGGGGTCTGTAGGATTATTATTACATCGCATACGACATAACCGCATGCGATCAACAATTAAACTGTAGAGGATTCACCCCATGAGCAAAATCGAAAAAGTACTGGCCTCCGGCAAAACCCACACCACCCTGAGCGCTGTTGGTTTTACCTCGCGCGGTCATAACGGCAACCTCGATATCCAGCTGTCATCGCCAGGCAGCACCGCGCCTGCACACGTGTTCGAAGCCACCCAGCCGCACCCAAAAGCCGAGCAACTGTTCGCCGGTGCATGGTCGGCCTGCTACATCGCTGCCGTCGGCCTCGCCGCCAAGCAAAACAAAGTCGAACTGCCGTCCGACGTGTCGGTGGATATCGAAGTCGACCTCGGTCAAACCGGTAACGCCTACTTCCTGCAAGCCCGCCTGACACTGCGCGCACCCGGCCTGGATCACGCTGTTGCGACCAAACTGGCCCATGAAGCGGACCAGATCTGCCCGTATTCGAAAGCGACTCGCGGCAACATCGACGTGGCCATCAACGTCCTCACGGCTTGAAGATCGGCCTTATAAACGCCCCATATATATCGCATGCGACCAACACGCATGCGAAACAAACCGAACACATTCAAGAGAATCCTCATGAGCAAAATTGAAAAAGTCCTGGCCACCGGCAAAACCCACACCACCGCCAGCAGCACCGGCCACACGTCGCGCGGCCATAACGGCAGCCTCGACATTGCGCTCTCGTCGCCCGGCGACACCGCACCTGTACACGTGTTCGCCGCGACCCAGCCGCACCCGACCGCCGAGCAACTGTTCGCCGGCGCATGGTCGGCCTGCTACACCGCCGCTGTCGGGCTGGTGGCCAATGACATGAACGTGGTGCTGCCAGGGGATTTGTCCGTCGACATCGAAGTCGATGTCGGTCAGACCGGTCAGGACTATTTCCTCCAGGCGCGATTGACGCTGCGCGTGCCTGGCCTTGCGGACGACATTGCACGGACACTGGCGCACACTGCCGATCAAATCTGCCCGTATTCCAAAGCAACGCGCGGCAACATTGATGTGGACCTCAAGGTCCTGACGGCGTAAGAACCTGATCCAACTGGCTACTACTGAGGAGTGAGCACGATGACCACGCAAACCGAAACCGCCATCCTGGCCGGCGGCTGCTTCTGGGGCATGCAGGACCTGATCAGAAAAATGCCCGGCATCCTGTCTACCCGCGTGGGCTACTCGGGCGGTGATGTGGCCAATGCCACTTACCGCAACCACGGCACCCATGCGGAAGCGATCGAGATTGTCTTCAATCCGCAGGTGATCAGCTATCGCCAGATCCTGGAGTTTTTCTTCCAGATTCACGACCCGTCGACCGCCAATCGTCAGGGTAACGACATCGGCGTCAGCTACCGTTCGGCGATTTTCTATCTCAGTGAGGAGCAGCGCGACGTCGCCGAAGACACCGCGGCCGACGTCGATGCCTCAGGTCTGTGGCCTGGCAAAGTGGTGACGGAGATCGTTCCCGCTGGTCCGTTCTGGCAAGCCGAGCCGGAGCATCAGGATTACCTTGAAAAAGTGCCCAATGGTTACACCTGCCATTTCATTCGGCCGAACTGGAAACTGCCTAAACGTGCACTCTGAATCAATGACTTGGGTCCCGGCAACGGGACCCAACGTTCATCAGGTATTAGTCTTCAACTTGGTCCACAACCGGGTACTCAACCGTGCAATGGCAGCCGGTAGTTCTTCTACGGTGAACAGTTTATCCAGCACACTTTTTGGCGGGTAAATCGCCAGGTCCTGCTTCACGGCCGGCACGACGTACGCATCAGCCGCACTGTTAGGGTTGGCGTAATGGATGCTGTTGCTGATGTTGGCAATCACTTGCGGCGTCAGCAGGTAGTTCATGTAGGTGTAGCCGTTCTTCTCGTGAGGCGCGCTCTTGGGCATGACCACCATGTCGAACCACAGCGTCGAACCTTCGTCGGGAATCGAGTAAGCGATGTCGATGCCGTTGTTGGCTTCCTTGGCACTCGCGGCGGCTTGCACAACGTCGCCATTGAACCCGATCACCGCGCAGACATTGCCGTTAGCCAGGTCGCTGATGTACTTGGAGGCATGGAAGTACTGCACGTAGGGCCTGATTTTGAATAACGCCTGCTCGGCTTTTTTGTAGTCCGCCGGTTCGTGACTGTGCGGTGGCAGGCCGAGGTAATTAAGGGTGATTGGCAGGACTTGCGTCGGGTTATCGATAATCGCCACCCCACATGCACTCAACTTTTTGATGTTGTCTTCATCAAAAAACATTTTCCAGGAGTGGGTGATGTCGGTGTTGCCGAAGATCGCCTTGATCTTCTCGACGTTGTAGCCAATACCCGCCGTGCCCCACATGTACGGATAGCCGTACTGGTTGCCCGGATCGTTGACCTCGAGTTTTTTCATCAACGCCGGATCGAGGTTCTTCCAGTTGGGCAGGTGGCTCTTGTCGAGCTTCTGGATCGCCCCGGCCTTGATCAAGCGGGAGAGAAAGTGGTTCGACGGGCTGACTACGTCATAACCGGTGTTGCCGGTCATCAACTTCGATTCCAGGACTTCGTTGCTGTCGTGAATATCGTAAGTGGCCTTGATCCCGGTTTCCTTGGTGAAGTTGACCAGGGTGTCATCGGCAATGTAGCCATTCCAGTTGGAAATGTTGACCTGTTCTTCGGCATAGCTGACTGCCGACACCGTCGAGAGCAAGACCATCAGGGAAATCGTGTTAACGCGCATGTTCAATCACCTTTTTGTTCTTTTGTGATAACCGGGTTTCTAAAATTCTGTCTTTGCCCGAATGGTCTCTACGCGCACCCGAAGCATGGCACCGATGTCGAGCAACGGTCGCGGCGGCAGCCAGCCCGGCTGTGCGCGCTGCATCACCGAATCGAGCATTGGCGAGTCAATGCCTGAGGCCAGTTCCGCGAGCAACCGCCCCCACAACGTGCCGCGCGCCACGCCGGAACCGTT
This sequence comes from Pseudomonas sp. OV226, assembly GCF_003148705.1. Taxonomy (NCBI): domain Bacteria; kingdom Pseudomonadati; phylum Pseudomonadota; class Gammaproteobacteria; order Pseudomonadales; family Pseudomonadaceae; genus Pseudomonas; species Pseudomonas sp. OV226. The sequence continues at coordinate 200,503 of NZ_QGGS01000007.1, forward strand.
GCAGCCGGCCACGGCGTACACGCCCTCTTGCACCTGCGAAAAATACGGCTGCCCGGAGCGCGAGGCGCTCAGGTGTCCGGTCCAGGTGTATTGGATGTCTTGCTCGCCCAGCCAAGGGAAACGCCGTTGCAAGCCGAGCACATGGTGCTGGCGACGGATCGACAGTTCGCTGGCGGACAAATCCCGGGAACGGTATTCCGCGGTGTTGCGGATCATGACCCGACGATCAGGGGTCAGCCGTACCGTGGCGCCGAGCGGCCGGGTCGACAAAACGCCCCACGGTTCCACGCTGCCCATGTTGCGAAACTCTTCGTCGCTTAATGGTCGTGTGAGACTGGCGCTGAGTTCCATGGCAAAGGTTCCGCTGCCCTGAATACCAGCGCGAGGCACGAAGGCGTTCAGGCACACCAGCACTTGCTTCGCCTCGATGCTGCCCGCGATGCCGTTGGCCCGCAGACGCCCTTTTGCCAGGCGCTCAAGACCGGTGATGTCGGTGTTTTCGTAGACGGTCACACGTTCCGGCAGCGCATCGAGCAAGCCTTGCACGTATTTGGCCGGTTGCAGCAGCGCATTGCCCTTGCCGCACCAGATCGCGGCGCGGTAATGCCCGGTGCCGAGTTTCTGCGCCAGTTGTTCACCTTCCAGATACTGCGCAGTTGCCCCGAGAGCCCGCAGCGTTTGCAACTTGGCCTCGACGTCGGTCAATTTGCGGGCATCGCTGACGGCAAAGTAGTAGCCCGAATCGCGAAACTCACACTGGATGCCGTGACGCAGAATCATCGCGTGCACTTCGGCATTGGCCGCACGTGAAATGGTGGTGTCCACCTCAAACCCGGCGAACCCGGGGCTGTCGATCAACTCATCGGTGCCCGGGTGTTCATGGGCCACCACAAAACCGGAATTGCGCGCCGAAGCACCTTGCGCCGCGCGCTGGCGGTCGACCACCACGATGCGCGCCTGAGGGTGCAATTGCGCGAGGGCGTGGGCGGCGCTCAAGCCGGTAATGCCGCCGCCGATCACCAGCCAATCGGCTGTTTGCGGCCCTTTCAGACGATCACGTACTGGAGCGCTTTGAGCTTGCGCGATCCAGCCACATTCATTTTTCATGCGTCACCTGCCTAGACTCTTATTCCCGGCCTGCTCATGCGTGAATCGCATAGGCGATAAGTGATGGCAGCCGTCAGGGCTAGAATCTATTAGGTCTTCGGTGATACAACCAACGTTATAAAATCATTGAGCCATTCTGAAAACGCATGGATAAAATTCGCCACGTGCCCAACCTGCAGGCCTTGCAGGCGCTGGTGGAAGTCGCTGATGCCGGTAGCTTCACGCAAGCCGCGAACACGCTCTGCCTGACCCAAAGCGCCGTCAGCCGACAAATCCAGCAACTGGAGAGTCACTTCGGGGTGCCGCTGTTTGTGCGCAGCAGCCGCAGCCTTCGACTGACGCCGGAGGGCGAACTGGTGCTGACCAGCGCGCGCAGTATCCTTGAGCAACTGAAAACCCTCGAAGACCGCCTCTCCCCGCAAAAACGCCCGTTCCGTATCCGCATGCATGTGTCACTGGCGGTACGCTGGTTGTTGCCGAAACTGAGCGACTTCTATCGAAATCACCCGGATGTTTCCCTGTCGATCGAGACCGTGGCGACCGAAATTGTCGAGCCGGCCAGCGACAGCGATGCCTACATCCTCTACCTGCCCGAGCCGTCCAGCGATCCTGCGTGCCTGACCCTGTTCGAAGAAGCGCTGATTCCGGTGTGCGCCCCCGGCCTTGCCAGCGCAACCCGACCGCTGGCGTCGATGGACGACCTGAGCGGTTTTGCCCTGCTGCATCGTTCGGCCGACAAACAAGCGTGGATCGATTGGCTGGCGGCCAATGGCGGCAAGTCGCTGGAGGACTACCGGCACATTCCCTTCAACCTCGACGAGTTGGCGCTGGATGCTGCGGCACGGGGTCTGGGGGTGGCGATGACCGACATGACCCTGGCCCAGGAATCGATCGAGCGTGGTGTGCTCGTCGTCCCGTTCGGCGCCCCGTTGAAGACCCGAGGGCTGTATTCGTTGTGCCTGCAACCCTCGGCGGCGTCCCATCCGGCGTGCGCGCTGATCATGCAGTGGTTTGCCGGGCAGGCCGAGGGGCTGGTGAGTGCCAACAAGCCCTTCTGACCCACAGGGTTATGGGGTGGTTTCAAGTTTGTTGCTGTACCACCCCACGTTCTTCCAGCAAACGCACAAACATGGTCAGGCTCTGCGACACCGTGCCTCGGCGCCATACCAGCCAGGTGCGCAAATAGCGGAAAGACTCCGACAGCGGCCAGATACTCACCGTGGTGCAACCCGGCATGCTTTCGAGCATGCTGCGCGGCATCAGCGCCAGGCCCGCACCGGCGCTGACGCAGGCGAGCATGCCGTGATAGGACTCCATTTCGAAGATCTTGCCCGGCACCGCCGCGTCCTTGGTGAACCAGCTTTCGAAGTGGTGCCGGTACGAGCAATTGGAGCGGAAGGCGTAGATGTTTTCGCCGTTCACATCCTGCGCGCGATAAATCGGTGAATGGTGGAGCGGCGCGATCAGCACCATCTCTTCTTCAAACGCCGGCACGCCTTCCAGTGCCGGGTGCAACACCGGCCCATCGACAAACGCGGCGGCCAGCCGGCCCGACAGCACCCCATCGATCATGGTCCCCGAGGGGCCGGTGGACAGGTCCAGTTCAACCTTGGCGTGTTTCTGGTTATAGGCCGCCAGCAGCTCGGGAATGCGCACCGCCGCCGTACTTTCCAGTGAACCCAAGGGGAATGAACCTTGTGGTTCTTCGCCTGCCACGGTGGCGCGGGCTTCCTGGACCAGGTCGAGGATGCGCCGGGCATAGTCGAGAAAACTCCAGCCGGCCGGCGACAAACGCAAGCGGCTTTTCTCGCGGATAAACAGGTCCACGCCCAGGTCCTGCTCCAACTGCTTGATCCGCGTCGTCAGGTTGGAGGGCACTCGGTGGATGTGCTGCGCGGCGACGCTGATGCTGCCGTGCTCGGCAACGGCCTTGAAAATTTCCAACTGAACCAGATCCAAGTCATTCTCCAAACGTGAACGTTATGCTCAGTATTATTCAGTTTCCAGAAATTTAACACCACCGTAACCTGCGCACATTCCCACCTAGCAGGACGGTGCCATGACGCAAGTTTCCAGCCTTACCCACGCCATTTCGATCAACCCGCTCAACGGCGAACAGATCGGCCACTACCCTTTTGAATCCGACTCGGCACTGCAAGCGGCTCTGGCCCGGGCGGCTGGCGGGTTCCGCGTCTGGCGCAAAACGGCTGTTGAGCAACGCTCGCAGTTGTTGATCGCCCTGGCCAAGGCCCTGCGCGACAGCGCCGATAAAATGGCCAGCATGATCACCCTGGAAATGGGCAAGCCGATCACCCAGGCACGCGGTGAAATTGAAAAGTGCGCACAACTGTGCGAGTGGTACGCCGAACACGGCCCGGCCATGCTCAACGCTGAAACGACGTTGGTTGAAGGCGGCAAAGCACGCATCGAATACCGTCCGCTCGGGCCGATCCTGGCCGTGATGCCGTGGAACTTCCCGATCTGGCAGGTGCTGCGTGGCGCCGTTCCGACCCTGATCGCCGGCAACACCTACGTGCTCAAGCATGCGCCCAACGTGATGGGCAGCGCTTACTTGCTGCTGGAAGCCTTCAAGACTGCCGGTTTCCCGGAAGGTGTTTTCGAAGTGCTGAACGTCACGCCAGAAGGCGTTTCCACGGCGATTGCCGATCCTCGCATCGCCGCCGTGACCCTCACCGGTAGCGTGCGCGCCGGCATGGCCATCGGCGCTCAGGCAGGCGCAGCGTTGAAGAAATGCGTGCTGGAACTGGGCGGTTCCGACCCCTTCATCGTGCTCAACGATGCCGACCTCGATGAAGCGGTCAAAGCCGCCGTGATCGGTCGCTACCAGAACACCGGGCAAGTCTGCGCGGCGGCCAAGCGCTTGATCGTCGAGCAAGGCGTTGTCGAGGCGTTCACCAGCAAGTTCGTCGAAGCCACGCGCAAGCTAGTGGTTGGCGATCCATTGCTCACCAGCACCTACATCGGCCCGATGGCCCGTTTTGATCTGCGTGATGAACTGGATCAACAAGTGCGCGCCACCCTGGAAGAAGGCGCGACATTGCTGCTGGGCGGCAAGAAGGCCGAAGGCCCGGGTAACTTCTACGAGCCGACGGTGTTCGCCAACGTCACCGATCAGATGACGTCATTCAAACAGGAGTTGTTTGGCCCGGTGGCGTCGATCATCACGGCGCGCGATGCAGCACACGCACTGGAACTGGCCAATGACAGCGAGTTCGGCCTGGCGGCAACCATTTTCACGGGCAACGTCGAGCTCGCCCAACAGATGTCCGGCGAACTGGAAACCGGTGGTGTGTTCATCAATGGCTACAGCGCTTCCGACCCGCGCGTGACCTTCGGTGGCGTGAAGAAAAGCGGGTTTGGCCGCGAGCTCTCGCATTTCGGCGTACGCGAGTTCTGTAATGCGCAGACGGTGTGGCTGGATCGCCGCTGAGTGCACGCAGTGCCTGGTTTCCCAGGCACTGCTTTTTTATTCGTTGAAATAATAGAGCTTGTTCACAATCATCCAGCGCTCATTGATTTTCAGTAACGACAGATAATCCGTGAAGCGCATGCCGGCGTAGTCATCGATCACTTTGACGGCGGCGGCATCCCCTGTGATATCGACGCTTTTTGTGTCCCAATACGGCTCAATCCCTTTGGCCGCAGGCCCCTCAGCCTTGATCGCGCTGATAAAGTCATCCAGCGATGCCCACTCCAGCTCTCCATGGTAATGACCGATGATGCGACAAGCGGGATGAAACGCATGCCGTAGCAGTACTTCGTCGGCGAAAACCATGCCCTCTACATAATTGCGAACCACAACGCTGATGTGTTCTCTATCCAGCGATTGAACAGTCATGTCATACCTCCAGCCTTCTCGTCCTCGCGTTGCCGGTGGAATTGATCGATCCAACCTGAAAAGTCTAGCACCGCATTTCGAACCGCCGCGCACGACGACTATGCTGGTAAAGATCACTCCCCCGCAGGAGCCCGAATATGCTGACGCTTTATTACCATCCGCTGTCGTCGTACTGCCATAAGGTGCTAATCGCGCTCTATGAACACGCTATCGATTTCGAGGGACGGCTCATTGATCTGGGCAACGCCGGCGAGAAAGCACAGTTGCTGGCGCTCTGGCCACTGGGCAAATTCCCGGTCATCTGCGACCACGCAGGCCAGCGTAACGTGGCTGAGTCCACGATTATCATCGAGTACCTGGATCGGTATTTTGCTGGGCACCACCTGCTGATTCCCGCCGACTGGGACACTGCGTTGGAGGTTCGCCAGTGGGACCGTGTCTGCGATAACTACCTGCAGACACCGCTGCAACAGATTGTTCTCGATCGCATTCTCGCAACTGAGGCTGACCTGACCCGACAACGCTCCACACTTCAGACCGTGTACGGCATGCTCGACCGGCAACTGGAGAATCGCACCTGGCTGGCCAGCCCGGAGTTCAGCCTGGCCGATTGCGCGGCGGCCCCGGCGCTTTTTTATGCCAGTACGCTTGAGCCGTTCCCTGATGATCACACTCACCTGAACGCTTATTTTGATCGGCTGATGAACAGACCGTCCGTGCAACGGGTGATCGACGAAGCGCGGCCGTACTTTTCACTCTTTCCGTTTGCGCAGGACATCCCGCAGCGGTTTCGCCAGCGCACCTAACCCACGATATCGATCAATTGCTCGCGCTGTGCGCCGGTGAGCATCGGCCCGAAACCGGCACCGGCGTTGTCCGCCATGTAACGCGGATTACCGGTGCCGGGGATCACACAGGTCACCGCCGAATGTGACAACAGGAACTTCAATGCCAGTTGCGCCCAACTGGTCACCCCCACTTGTGCGGCCCACCCGGGTAACGGCTTGCCCTTCAATCGCTCGAGTAAACCGCCGCCCCCGAAGGGCCGGTTGCAGATCACCGCCACGCCTCGTTCGCGGCACAGCGGCAGGATGCGTTTTTCGACAGTGCGATCATCCAGTGCGTAATTGATCTGCAAAAAATCCAGCGGCTCGGCCTTGAGCAGCGCTTCTACTTCTTCATAGGCCGACGCCGTGTAATGGGTGATGCCGATGTAGCGAATGCGCCCTTGTTCCTTCCATTGACGCAAGGTCGGCAAATGGGTTTGCCAGTCCAGCAGGTTGTGGATCTGCATCAGGTCGATGCGGTCGGTTTGCAGCAGTTTGAAAGACCGCTCCATTTGCGCGATGCCTTCTTCGCGTCCCTGAGTCCACACCTTGGTGGCCAGAAAGGCCGGCGAGCGAGGTTCGTGAATAGACAGCAACTCACCGGTGGTCTGTTCGGCGCGGCCATACATGGGCGAACTGTCGATGACCGTCCCGCCTTTTTTGAACAACGCACTGAGCACCTCTGGCAGTTGTTTATAGGCGGGGCTGGCCGGCTCGACATCGAAGCCGCGATAGGTGCCTAGCCCGACAATGGGCAATGGCTCGGCGCTGGAGGGGATGGCGCGGGTCAGCATGGTCTTGCCTCCTGTGTCCGTCGACGGTGCAGATGTTGCGAAGGCTCGATCGACGGTAAACACCGCCGAAGCGCCGGCAGCCAGCGTGAGTAATTGTCGACGCGTGTATCCATCAGTGCCGCTCATCGTATTGCCCGTCCGGCGCCATCCCGTTTGCCCTGGTCGCCCGGGGCGTGGCCAGACCCGGCGCGCCCTGCTGCCAGTGGACTAGACTCTGACACCGATCACCTGTCCGCGGTTTTCTGCCCCAGAGCCGTCCATGCCGTCCATGCCGTCCACTAAAGTTAGTCGAATGTTTCGAACCCTGGCGCTTCTCATCGTCATCATTGCCGCGTTGTACCTGGCGCTGTGTGCGGCATTGTTCGTATTTCAGCGCGCCTTGATCTACTTTCCGCAGCCGGCCGCCCTCGAAACGCCCGCCTCGCTACTGACGCTGACCGTCGACGACGCGCACATTCAAGTGTCTGTTCGCCCGCATGCCGGCCCGAAGGCGTTGATCTACTTGGGTGGCAATGCCGAAGATGTATCACGCAATTTGCCGGCGTTTTCTCAGGCGTTCCCCGAGCACGCGCTGTACTTGATGCACTATCGAGGGTTTGGCGGCAGCACGGGGTCGCCGTCCGAAGAAGCCCTCGCGCGCGATGCCCTGACGTTGTTTGACAGGGTCTACGACAGCCATCCACAGATCGCAATTGTGGGGCGCAGCCTCGGCTCAGGCGTTGCCGTGCGCCTGGCCAGCCAGCGCCCGGCCTCACGGCTGATCCTGATCACGCCTTACAACAGCCTCGAAGGCCTGGCGGTACAACGGTTTCGCTGGTTTCCGGTGCGCTGGTTGCTCAAGGACCGATTTGAATCATGGCGATACGCGGCCCACACCACGGTGCCGACGCTGATGATCGAGGCCGAGCACGACGAGGTCATTCCACGCGCAAGTACCGAGCGGCTCTACCGCCATTTCGCGCCCGGCGTGGCCACGCTGAAAGTGATCCCGGGCGTCGGCCATAACTCGATTTCCGACAGTCCCGACTACCTGAAGCTCATGGGCGCTGGATTATGAAAAATAGCGTGCTCATAGACAGCATCGATCACCCGGTCACAGAGAGTGATTGGACTCGCCGCCCTCAAGCTCTTAGCCTGCGCGCGACGCGATACACCTGAAGGCAGAACACGATGATCGTCAGACCCAAACCGAACTTCATCAATATACTGAGCGCCACCAAGGGCTCCATCGCCAAACGGATTGCCTTGCGCAGCCTGATGGTGATGCTGCTGGCGTCAGTCATCGTGCTCGTCGAGACGTGGCACCCCAGCTACTTTTCCAAAGTCAGCGCAACGCCGTTCACCCTGCTGGGCCTGTCGCTGTCGATCTTCATGAGTTTTCGCAACAACGCCTGTTATGACCGCTGGTATGAAGGCCGCAAAGCCTGGGGCGATGTGATGGTCGCGATTCGTTCGATGATTCGTGAAACCACGATCATCAAGGACGCCAATACGCGCAACGCCCTGTTGAGTCAGCTGTGCGGGTTCGCCCACGCGCTCAACGCAAAACTTCGCCAGGAAAACGAGCAGGAGGCGAGTGCCCGCTGGCTCGATCCGATCCCCAATGACCACTCGCCCGACTTCAGCGGGAGCATTTTGCTGAACGTCACGCAGCAGTGTTCGGCACTCAGTGAGTCAGGGGTGATCAACGAATGGCGCTACACGATCATGGCCAGCCACCTGGCGCACCTGACCCAGGCGCAAGCCGCCTGCGAGCGGATCAAACACACGCCGCTGCCGTTTGCCTACACCTTGTTGCTGCACCGAACCAGCTACCTCTTCTGCTTCCTGCTGCCCTTCGCAATGGCCGAGCCGCTGGGCTGGATGACCCCGATTTTCACGGCGATTGTCAGCTACACCTTTTTCGGTCTGGACGCGATTGGCGATGAACTGGAGGACCCGTTTGGTCGCGACGAAAACGATCTGCCCCTCGACGCGATCGTGCGCACCATCGAGCGCGAAATTCTCACCGCCATGGGGCAAACACAACTGCCTCCGGTGCTGGCGCCGGTGGACTTTGTGTTGAGCTGACGTCACACCTGATAAAAGTGCCGATACCACGCCACAAACTGCGCCACGCCGGCTTCAACCGCCACTTGCGGGCGGAAGTCGACCCAGTCTGCCAACGCCGACACATCGGCCCAGGTCTTGATGACATCCCCAGGTTGCATCGGCAAGTAATTGCGCTGCGCCTTGATCCCTAATGCCGACTCCAGGCATTCGATAAAATCCAGCAGCGCAATCGGCATGCCACGGCCGATGTTGAAAATCCGGTTGACGCCCTCATCTGCCTGGTTCGGCAGTGGCGGCTTGAGACGCAGCCGGACGATGCCTTCGACGATGTCGTCGATGTAGGTGAAGTCGCGCGCCATCTGGCCATGGTTGAACACATCGATGGGCTGGCCCTTGAGGATCGCTTCGGTGAACTTGAACAACGCCATGTCGGGACGGCCCCACGGTCCGTAGACGGTAAAAAAGCGCAGGCCGCTGGCCTTCAGACCGTAGAGATGACAGTAGCTGTCGGCGAGCAATTCATTGGCGCGCTTGCTCGCCGCGTACAGCGAAACCGGATGATCGACCCGGTCATCGACGCTGAACGGCAGTTTGCTGTTGGCACCGTACACTGAGCTGCTTGACGCGTAGATCAAGTGCGCGGGCGGATGGTGCCGGCAGGCTTCCAGCACATTCAAGAAGCCCACCAGGTTGGATTGAGCATAGGCATCCGGATTGTGTTGCGAGTAACGAACGCCCGCTTGCGCCGCCAGGTGCACCACTTCGGTGAAGCGATACTCGTTGAACAACCCCATCAAGGCGGGTTTGTCGACGATGTCCATCTTCTGAAAATGGAAGCCCTGCAACGCGCTCAATTGTTCGAGCCGAGCGCGCTTGAGCGCCACGCTGTAATAGTCGTTGAGGTTGTCGAGGCCTATCACTTCCAGACCTTGGAGGCACAACCGTTTGACCGTGTGATACCCAATGAACCCTGCGGCGCCAGTCACAAGAACGGTCATAGTGCCTTGCTCCGTTGTTCAGACAAGAGTTGTTAGTTATAGCGTTGCTATTGCATTGGGTCCAGATTGGGAGCTCACTACTTACTATCCCCAACATCGGGGACTGCACTCGGTCGGGATGACTATTAATAGCGTCAAAAGTTTAATAAACCCGACGAAACGGAAATCAACCACAAAAACAATTGCTTGCGTACTGTCAAAATCGCCAATGGATAAAAGGCATGTATTTTGACAAGGAACGTTTGACAGACCGCTTAGAGTGGTCGATAACTACACCGGTCTATTTGAACAGAGCGTGAGTGCAGATTGCCTGCATTGGCGGTTGTTCCTTAGACCCACCTCTTCAGAACTATTTTTTTGTGGGTCCCATGTGCAGACCGTGCGGTAGCTTTGTCTGTTTCAACGTTGAGCCACGGTCTTATGCCCAAAGCGCTACTTGTTAGAGCATTACGTTATTCGTTGCACTTTCGTGAAGCACTATGTGCTTCAGTATTGAAACACTACTGCACATACATACATAAAAAAAACATATCTGCGTCCAACTTCACTTCATAGGCCTCACTAGAGCCACTGCCTGCCTAAACTTCGCTAATTACAGAGTTTACCAGCATGCCAGCACATAGCTCCGAACGGTCTAATTGGTACCTCCTGCAATGCAAACCACGTCAGGACGAACGTGCCCATCTCAACCTGCTTCAACAAAATTATGTGATCTTCCACCCTCAGTTGGTGAGTGAACGCGTGATCCGCGGGAAACGCCATCGGGTGCTGGAGTCGCTCTTCCCTGGGTATTTGTTTATCCATCTCAGCCGTAGCGACAATTGGGCGCCCATCCGTTCTACCCGCGGCGTCAGTCGTATTGTCGAATTCAATCATGGTCCTGCGACGGTGTCCGAGCACGTCATCGAGCATCTGCGTGCGCGCTGTATTGAATCAGCGGAACCGCACACCAGCCACGACCTGAAACCCGGCGAACACTTGCAGATCATTCGAGGGCCGCTGTCGCCACTTGAAGGCGTCTTCATTTCCTCGCTCGGCGCCGAGCGCGTCATGATCCTGTTGCAGTTTCTTAATCGGGAACAAACTATTTGCGTCCCGCGAAGTGATCTCGAACGTCATAGCACGCCATTACAAATAAATAACTAATCGCTTGCCTTATATGCTTTTTTTCAGGAGCTATAACATGGCCTTGAAGTCACGCTGCCTTATTGCACTGATCACGGCCTCTCTTTATTCAGGGATGGCATGGAGTATTCGCCCACAATACATAAACGTTTACGGCTTCAACTTCACCCCGACTTTTTTAGTCTCTGAAAGTTACGATGACAACTTTCGTGAGTTAGAAAGCAATGTGCAGTCTTCCATGATCACCCGTTTGGCGCCCTCCTTCGAGCTCAAGGCCGAAGACCGCAACAGCGCCACTCGCCTGATCTGGCAACCCGCCCGCTACATCTATCACGACGAGTCGGACGCCTCATACACGGCCCATCGCGTGCGGGCGGACAGCATCATGGAATTCACCGATCGACACCGTCTGAAACTTGAAGCCGAATACCGTAAATGGGAGCGCACAGAATCGACGGCCGTCGAAGGCGTCAATGACAAGCTCAATAATAAACGGGTCGGCGGCTTATATACCTACGGCGCCAAGAGTGCAGATAACCAGATCGATTTCGGTGCCAATTATGCGGAACTTCGTTACGACAATGCCGACGGGATCAACGACGACAAAGAACGTAATACCACCGGCGTGACGACTACCTGGTATCACCGCATCGGCAGTAATACCCGCGGTTTGCTGGAATACGATCACACCAATTTTGATTACCTGTTATCCAACAGTCCGCGCAGCAGCAAATCCGATGCCCTACTCGCCGGTGCAACGTGGGACGTCACCGCACGCACGACAGGCAAAGTGCGCATCGGCTATGAGAAAAAGAACTTCGACAGCAGCCAGTCCAAAGACCTCGACAACCCCACCTGGCAAGTGGACCTGCAATGGAAACCTCTAACCTATTCGACATTTACCTTCCTCGCCCGCCAGGCCCTCGCCGAAGGTGACGATGGCGCTGATGCCGTGAAGTCGACCTTCACCCAGGTCGGCTGGCGTCATGGCTGGACCGAACGGATCACCTCCGTGGCCCAGGCCGGGTACGGTCGGTATGTCTACGAAGGCCAAAGCCGTACAGACAATCTCCAGGATTACAACCTGGGTTTGATTTACGCCATGCGCCGTTGGCTGGATATCGAACTGGGCTATCGCTACCGCGATAACGATTCCGATGCCGACAATGAAAGTTTCACCCGCAACATTGTTTCGATCAGCTTCAACGTAAGCCTTTAGGAGGGTTTCGACATGAACTCACAGACTCTTGGCTTGTTGTTCACTTTGCTGGTTGTCCCCACGACCCATGCAGCGGATTCCGGTACTCAGTACAAACTGGCGGCCGGGGATGTCTTGCGCATCACGGTATTTGGCGAACCGGAATTGAGCCTCAAACGTATCCGTCTCAGTGACGCCGGCACGTTTTCCTATCCGTTCCTGGGTGAGATTTCCGCCAAGGGGCTCACACCGAACCAGGTCGAAAAAATCATCGTCGACGGGCTTAAACAGGGCTACCTGACCGACCCGAAGGTCAGCCTGAGCCAGATTGAGTACCGCTCGTTCTACATCAATGGCGAAGTGCAAAAACCCGGCAGCTATCCGTTCATACCCGGCCTGACCCTGGAGAAGGCCATCGCATTGGGCGGCGGCCTGACGGAGCGCGCTTCGATCAAACGCGTGACCATCGTGCGCGGCGATGGCGGTACGACGCTCACCGATGAAGTCACCCGCAACACCACGATTGCTCCCGGCGACACCATTTCCATTGCACAAGGCTTTTTCTAATCATGGACAACAGCCCTAGCACCTACGTCGAACGTCCTCTGCAAACGCACGTGCATCAGCAGCACAGCGAAGACAGAGACACCATTGACCTACTCAAACTGTGGAGGGTTATCTGGCGCGCAAAATGGACAATCGGCTGGCTGATCCTGTTTAGCTGTGCCCTGGCGGCGGTGGCGGTTTCGCTCATTACCCCGCAATACATCGGCAGCACCACGTTGCTGTTCAACGAAAAAACACCACCGCTGATGTCCTTCCAGCAAGTCAAGGACTCAAGCACCAACGCCACTGACTACTTGCAGACCCAGCAGGCCCTTCTCGAATCCCGGGACCTGGCCGAACGCGCGGTGCGAAAACTCAACCTCACCACCAACCCGATCACCGACCCGCGCCAGCAACCGGCGCCCTGGTTCACGCCGCGCAAGTGGCTGGCGGCCCTGGAGCTCGACCAATGGATCCCCGGTCTGGCCATTTTGATGCCCGTCAAGGACACCCCGACCGAGGAAGACGTCTTCAACCAGGTCACGCAAAACCTGATGCTGCACACCACGGTCAAGTTCGTCGGCAAGAGCCAACTGCTCGAAATCCAGGTTGAACTGCCCGACCCGGATCTTGCCGCCGCAGCAGCCAATGCACTGGCCCAAGGCTTTACCGACAGCCAGATCGACACCAGCGAGAAGTCTTCGCAGTCCACCACGGCCTGGATGAACACGCGGCTGGTCGAGTTGCGCAACAACTTGCGCGTGGCCGAGAAAAAACTCCAGGGCTATCGCGAAGAACAAGGCCTGGTCGATGTCGGCGGCGTCGCCACCATCAGCGCCAACGAACTGGAAATGACTGGCAGCCGAATGGTCGATGCCCGCCGTACCCGCGCCGAAGCCGAGAGCGAATACCGTCAGGCCAAAGCCTTGAGCAATGGTGACTTGAGCCGGCTCTCCAGTGTGCCCGCGGTGTTGAGCAACCCGCTGGTCCAGCAGTTCCAGGCGGACCGGGCCAAGGCCCAGGCGAAAGTCGATGAACTGTCGGGGCGCTATGGTCCCAAACACCCGAGCCTGATTTCCGCGCAATCTGAATTGCGCGCCGCCACCACCAGCCTGCAATTGCAAGTGCAGCAGGTGGTTGCCGGGATCGAGCGGCAGTACCAGCTCGCCTCGGCCAGCGAAGCCTCGTTGCGCCAATCGTTCAACAGCAACAAGGCGCAGATCCAGGACATCGCTCGCAAGGAGTTTCAGCTGCGCGAGTTCCAGCGTGAGGTCGATAGCACCCGTGCGCTGTATGAAACCTTCGTCACCCGCTTGAAGGAAACCGCCGCCACCGCCGACATGGACTCGACCAAGGTGCGCATCGTCGACCCGGCGATTGTGCCGGTGGAAGCCAGCAAACCGCGCAAAACCTTGATTGTGGGGATCGTCGGGTTGCTGGCGGCTGTGATCGGCGTGGCCCTGGCCCTGCTCTTCGACAGCCTGAGCAACACCTTCAAGACCGATGAAACCATCGAGAGCATGCTCCACATTCCATTGCTCAGTGTCGTGCCGTTGGTCGTGAAGAAAAGCCGCCGGCAACTGGCTCGGTTGTTTGAGGACAATGACCACCCGCGTTTTTCCGAAACCATTCGCAACCTGCGCACCTGGCTGATGCTGCAAAGCAGCGACATGCCGTCGCAGATCGTGCTGGTCACCTCGACCGTCGCCGGCGAGGGCAAAAGCACCATTGCCAACAACCTCGCCAGCTCGCTCACCGCCCTTGAACGTGTGCTGCTGATCGATGCCGACATGCGCCAACCCACCCTGGCGCTGAACTTTGATTTCCCGCCGGACAGCCCCGGACTGGCCAACGTGATTGCTGGCACCGCCCGGCTCGAGGACTGCATCTTGTCGGTCGGCAATCTGGACTTGCTGCCGGCCGGAAAGATGGGGCCGTCCTCGGTGGATGTGTTCACCGCGCCGCGCCTGCCGTCTCCCGCCGATGCGCTCAATCCGGCGCGCCAGCCTCCACCGCAGGACTTGCTCAGTTCGCCGCGCATGGCCCGCATGCTCGAAGCGCTCAAGTTGCGTTACCGCCACATCATCATCGACTCCCCTCCCGCCGAGATGATCAGTGATGCGCTGCTGCTGGCCCAGCATTCGGACGCGGTGATTTATGTGGTCAAGGCCGACAGCACGTCAATCGGCCAGGTACAAAGGGGCATTGCCATGTTGCAACAAAGCCACGTACCGGTGTTTGGCACCGTGCTCAACCAGGTCGACCTGCGCAAGGCGCGCAAGTACGGCTACAACCACTCCCGAACCTTTTACAACTACGACTTCGCGTCCCGGTAATGAGTGATAGGGGGGCTTTCCCCCCTCACCATAACGCCCCGCCATAACAAAAAGCTGCATCACCTCAAACACAACAAAAAAAGCTGCTTCACCTCTGCCGAGCTACGGAAAAGCCTGCGGGAGCCACGCCGTGTCTGCCCGTCCAGCGTTTGCGCACTACGTCTGCCTTGAGGTCAAGCCCATGACACCGCTCTATACCGCTCATCTGACGCACCGCCGCGGCCTGACGTTCTGGGCCCAGTGGGTGTGCGCCATGACGCTGACCACCTCGCTGCTGATGCTGCTCGTGTTGATGCGCGTCGGCAGCCTGACCAGCGATTACCGCATTCTGATCATCCTGACCGTGCTCGGTTCGGTGCCGATTTACAGCCTGATGCAGGTCTACCACAAGCGTCACGGCCTGTTGGTCGGGCTCGGTCGATTGCTCGCGGGCTGGCTGATCTTGCTGGCCGTTCTGGGGGCCATTGCCTTCATCACTCAGACCAGTGCGAAGTACTCGCGCCAGGTCATCATGGTCTGGGCGGTCCTGGGTTTTCTGGTCCAGGCGTTGAGCTTTCTGCCCCTGCACTACTTTGCACGGTTGCACGCGCGCATGGTCTGCAAGGAGCGCCGTTCGGTGATCATCGGCACCTGCCCGACCGCCCATGAACTGGCGAAAAAACTGTCACAGCCAAACCGCGCACTGGCCTTGGGGTTTATCGCCACCGCCGACGACATCGGCCCGGCGCCGAGCATCCTGCCGCTGCTGGGCCGCGTCGAAGAGATTCGCGAAATCATCACCCGCCTGCATGTGCGGCGCGTCTACATCGTCCTGACCATGGCCCATGCCGCCACTATCGAGGCGTTGTACATCGACCTGCTGGACATGAATGTCGACGTGGTGTGGATCCCGGATTTCGGCAGCATGGTGCTGCTCAATCACTCGATCTCCGAGATCGAGAGAATGCCGGCGATTTACCTCAACGAAAGCCTGATCAGCTCGCACCCGGCCAGCCTGTTTTGCAAGGACCTGTTTGAACGCAGCCTGGCGGCGACGGCCGTCATTTTGCTCAGCCCGCTGCTGGTGATGGTCGCTGCCGCCATCAAGCTGACCTCCCCTGGCCCAGTGCTGTTCAAGCAAAACCGCCACGGTTGCAACGGTGAAGTGATCAAGGTCTGGAAGTTTCGTTCGATGCGCGTCCACGACGATCAGGAGGTACGCCAGGCCACTCGTGACGATGACCGCGTCACCCCGGTTGGACGCTTCCTGCGCCGCAGTTCCATCGACGAGCTGCCACAACTGTTCAACGTGTTGCTCGGGCAAATGGCCCTGGTCGGACCGCGCCCGCATGCCGTCACCCACAACATTTACTACACCGGCAAAGTGCAGGCCTACATGGCCCGCCATCGTCTGAAACCGGGCATTACCGGGCTGGCCCAGGTCACCGGGCATCGTGGCGAAACCGAGACCGTGGAAAAGATGCAGCTGCGCGTCGCCCAAGACCTCAACTACATCAACCAATGGTCGCTGTGGCTGGACATCAAGATTCTGATCAAGACGCCCTTCACGCTGTTTTCGAAAAACATCTACTGACGCCCTGCTTCGACTCTCTGAGGTTTGACCATGAATGTGAGCGTATTCGGTATTGGTTATGTGGGCCTTGTCCAGGGCGCTGCGCTGGCGGAAGTCGGCCACACGGTGATGTGCGTGGATGTCGACGCCGCCAAGGTCGAGGCCTTGAAGGACGGCACCTTGCCGATCTACGAACCCGGCCTGAAGAGCCTGGTGCTCGACAATTACCACAGCGGCCGCCTGCAATTCAGCACTGACCTGGCCAGCGCCGTACGCCATGGTGAGGTGCTGCTGATCGCCGTGGGCACGCCGCCTGACGAAGACGGCTCGGCAGACCTCCAATATGTGCTGAGCGTGGCGCAAACCATTGCCCTGAACATGGACGGCCACCGGATCATCGTCGACAAGTCCACGGTCCCGGTGGGCACCGGCGACCGGGTGCGTGCGCACATCGAACAGGTGCTGGCCGACAAGGGTCGCAGCGACCTGACGTTCGATGTGGTCTCCAATCCGGAATTTCTCAAGGAGGGCTGTGCGGTAGAAGACTGCATGCGCCCGGACCGGATCGTCATCGGCACCGATAGCCCGCACGCCGAAGCGGTCATGCGCGAGCTGTACGAACCGTTCAATCGCAACCGCGAAAAGATCATCGTCATGGACATCCGCAGCGCCGAGCTGACCAAGTACGCCGCCAACTGCATGCTGGCGACCAAGATCAGTTTCATGAACGAGATAGCCAACATCGCGGAAAAACTCGGTGCCGACATCGAAATGGTCCGCCACGGCATCGGCTCCGATCCGCGCATTGGTTATCAGTTTATCTACCCGGGCCTGGGCTACGGCGGTTCGTGTTTCCCCAAGGACGTGCAAGCGCTGATTCACACGGCCACCAGCATCGATATCGATGCGCGAGTACTCAAGGCTGTCGAGTCACGCAACAACGAACAGAAAGCCAGCCTGTACACCAAGGTTTTCGATTACTTCAACGGCGATCTTCGCGGCAAGACTTTTGCCGTGTGGGGCTTGAGTTTCAAACCCAACACCGACGACATGCGCGAAGCCCCAAGCCGGGTGTTGATGGAAGCGCTGTGGCGCGCCGGCGCCAACGTCCAGGCATTCGACCCCAAAGCCATGGAAGAAACCCAGCGTATCTATGGATCACGCGATGACCTGACTTTGGCGGGCACCAAAGAAGCGGCGCTGAAAAATGCCGACGCCCTGATCATCGTCACGGAGTGGCAATCGTTCCGTGCGCCGGACTTCGACCTGATCAACCAACAGCTCAAACAACCGCTGATTTTTGACGGGCGCAACCTGTTCGATCCGCAGCGTTTGAGCCAACGCGGCTTTACCTACGTGTCCGTCGGCCGACAGACCCGCGCTGTCATCTGAAAGGAGTCAGGCCATGATCAAGCTGAAAATTGTCAGGCATTACTCACCGAAATTGCTCGACGCCAATCAGGCGTATTCCTTCATCAACTTCGCGTCCATCGGCAGTTTTTTCAAAGACACTCCGGGCACCGTCGCCTACTTTTGCGACGGCATGCTGATGTCGGCGTTCATGTCGCAGGTGACCGGGCGCAGCATCGGCCGGGTCAGCTTCGATTTCACATCCATCGCCGACCCGGTGTTGGGCAGCGCCGAGCAATCGGGTAAACGGGTGTATTTCGTCGGCGCCCACCAGGCCGAGCTGGAGCTGTTCATCAGCAAGATCAAGGCCCGCTACCCGCAGTTGATCATCGCCGGCTATCACAATGGCTACTTCAATGTGGCGCAAGCCAAGGGCATCCGGCGCGACATCTGCCAGAGCGACGCGAATGTCCTGATCGTCGGCCTCGGTGCCGGATTGCAAGAGCAGTTCGTACAAGATGCGCAGCGCGCAGGCTTTCACGGTGTGGCATTTACCTGTGGAGGGTTCATTCGCCAGGAGGCCATGGCCACGTGTCAGTACTACCCCGAGGTGATCAATCGCCTGCATTTGCGCGCGTTCTACCGGATGTACCGCGAGCCGCACACCATCAAACGCTACCTCGTCGACTACCCCGGCAATTTCCTGCAACTACTGGCAATGCTCGTTCGGCACAAAGTCACCATCCGTGTCGGGGAATGACCATGCACATTCTGTTCATCCTCAAGGATTTCAAGTCGGGTGGCGGCGTCGAGCGCGTCCAGCAGCGCTTGTCCGAGCAGTTTCTCAAGGACGGCCAGCGCGTGAGTTTCTTCGTCATCAACGGCGACACGCCGGACACGCAAGGGGCTCAAAGCCTCAATGACGGCGGCGGGCGCGGTCTGCTCGGATGGCTCAAATCGATCATTCTGTTGCGCCGGTTGATTCAGCGTGAAGGCATCACCCACCTCATTTCCGCCAAGGAGCAGGCGAACCTTTGCACATGGTTCGCCACCCTCGGCAGCCCTTGCAAGGTCATCTATAGCCGCCACGCCACACTCGATTGCACGGAGCAGAAAACCAGCCCCACCGGCCTGCGCCTGCTCTACGCGTTGTACCTGTGTGGCAGCGGCAAGGTGGTGACGGTGTCTACGGTGTTGCGTCAATCCCTGGCTGAAATGATGCCGTGGGGAAGTCAGCGCATCCGCTATTGCCCGAACGCCGTCATCAACGATCAACTGCTGCACGCCGCCAAGGCGCCGTTGCCCACTGAAATTCCGCGCAATTATTGGCTGGGCCTGGGCCGTCTGGTGGCGCCAAAAGGTTTTGACTTGCTGCTCGATGCCTATGCCATGGCCCTGCACAGCGAGGCGGTACCGGATCTGGTGATTGCCGGCGACGGTCCCTTGCGAGGTGAGCTGACGGTACAGGCCAATCGCCTGGGTATCGCGCACCGGGTGCATTTCACCGGGTTCTTGAGCAACCCCTATCCGCTGCTCAAGAACGCACGTTTGTTCATTCTCAGCTCGGTGCATGAAGGCATGCCGACGGTGCTGATCGAGGCCTTGGCGCTGGGTACGCCGGTGCTGGCCAGCGACTGCGAAACAGGGCCCAGAGAATTGCTGGACAACGGCCGCCTCGGCCAACTGGTCAACGTCAACGATGCGCCGGCACTGGCCGAAGGCATGCTGCAAAGCCTGTTTTTGCAGGGTCGGGTCGCCGTCAATGAAGGCATGATTTCCGACGCGATACGTCAGTACACCAGCCAGGACGCCGCGCAAGCGTACTACCAGGTGTGGAATCAATGAAAAAGTTGCTGATTATCCTGCACGACCTCAGCGCAGGCGGGGCCGAAAAAATGATGACGCGCCTGGCCGGGGCGCTGGTGGACGCGGGCAATGACGTGACCCTGCTGATGCTCACCGGCGGTGGCGTCAACGCGGCGTACCTCGACCCACGGGTAAAAAAGGTCGAATTGCGCAGCCCGCGCAGTTCAAGGGCCGTACCGGCACTGGTGCGTTTTCTTCGACAAAACCGCTTCGACGCGCAACTGGCGGCGCTCACTCACGTCAACGTGATCGCCATTGTCGCCGCCGCGTTGTCGGGGACGCTGTCGCGGCTGCATGTCAGCGAACGCAACGCGTTCTCCCACGACAAACACGTCAACCCCGACTTCATGGTGCGCGTCGCCTACACGGTGGCGCCGCTGCTGTATCGGCTGATTCCCAACCCGGTGATTTGCGTCTCGCGCGGCGTCGCCCAAGACCTGATCGACACCACCATTGCCCGTCGCCAGGACGTGACCATTGCCGACAATCCGGTGCTCGACAACGACTTTCGGGAAAAACCGCATCAACCGCCCAGCCATCCCTGGCTGTTGGAAGCGTCCAACCCGGTGATTGTCGCCGTAGGTCGCCTAGCCCCGCAAAAAGGCTTCGATACGTTGATTACCGCGTTCGCCGCGCTGCCGAATCGCGACGCGCGCCTGATCATTTTTGGTGAAGGCGTCTTGCGCGATCAATTGCTGGAACAGGCTCGCAAGCTGGGCGTGGGGCATCGGCTTGACCTGCCGGGCTACACCCATGAGCCCATGGCAGAGGTGGCGGCGGCCGATTGCTTCGTGTTGTCGTCGCGCTTCGAAGGCAGCCCCAATGCGCTGGTCGAAGCGTTGTCCACGGGGACGCGGGTGGTTTCGACCCGTTGCCCGCATGGCCCGCAAGACATCCTGATCAATGGTGTCGTCGCCCCCCTCGTGGCGGTCGATGACCCGATGGCCCTGGCGCAGGCGATTGCCCTGCAACTCTCCACCCCACGAGAAGAACACCGTCAGGCGCGCCTCGACGCGGCCGCCCGTTTCATGAATGCCAGCGCGGTAAAAACCTACCTCAGCGCCCTGCTCGGGAGTCCCTCGCCATGAACCGACTGGAGATCCGCTATTCCACCCTGCGTGACGGCTTCACCTTGTTCGGTGTGCTGTTTTACATCCAGGTGATTTCGTTTGTCCTCGGTTTGGGCAGCGCCTCGAGTTTCGACGACATCGACAAAGACCTCGAAGGCAACGTGACCAACCAGATCTGCGGCCTGATCACGTTGCTGGTGCCTTTGTTTTTCTTCATCCGCAACAAGGTCTTCCTCAGCAAAAGCTTTTACCGCGGCAACTTCTTTCTGCTGGTGTTCCTACTCTGCGTGATCGCCTCCATCGGCTGGTCCTCTGACCCGATGCTCAGCCTCAAACGATTTGTCGCGATGATCAGCGTGGTGTTTTTCGCCGGTTTCATCGCCTACAACTACAGCCTCGAAAAAATCACCTTCATGCTCGGTTGCGCCATTGGCGTGGCGGCGTTGATCGGTTTGATCCTGGCGCTGGTCATGCCCAGCGCCGCGTTCGTTTCCGGCGGTATTCGCGAAGGCGCGTTCAAAGGGATTTTCATGGAGAAGAATGCCGGCGCACGGATCAACGCCATCGCGATCCTGTTGCTGCTGCCGATGATTCGCCAGCGTAACCGCTGGGCATTGTTCTGCTCGTTCTTCTCGCTGATTGCCATCTTGCTTGCCCAGTCGGCGACCGGGGTGGTGCTGGTGATTGCCGGCACGATCAGCTACTGGTATTTCCTGACGTTGATCCGTTTACGCATGAACCGATCGCAGCTGTTGTTCCTCGGCTGCACACTCCTCTACCTGCTGGTGTGCCTGTTCCTCTACAGCAACTTTGCGGTGTTGCTGGAAATGGCCGGTCGTGACCCGTCACTCACCGACCGCACGATGATCTGGGAGCTGCTCGGGCCGTTTGTCGACGATCAATACCTCAAGGGCTACGGCTTCGGCGCCTTCTGGTCCAGCCCCGATGCCGCCGCGTTCATAAAGCGTTGGGGTTACATCGGCAACGCGCACAGCGGTTACGTGGAGACCCTGCTCAACGGCGGCATCATCCAACTGACCGCGCTGGCTCTGCTGCTCGCTGAAGCGCTGATCAAACAGTACCGGGCCGTGACGGCGAACCAGTCTGCGCAGTTTCGCGCCAGCGCCTTGGTGATCATCGGTCTGTTCGCCGTCACCAATTACGTGGCGTACGTGATTCCCAACTACCGCTCTGCCGAGTTCCTGGTGTTCTGCACCCTGGCCCTGTCCTTTCGGCATCACCCTGCGACCTATCCCGAGTTGTCCCCGGCAACCCTGCGTCAGCGTCCGTCTGGCAGGGCATTACCGCGCGATTCAGCCAAAGCGTAAAAAGGAGAGACACCCGTGTCAGACCAAGCCCCGTCTTTACCGCATACAGTGTGTGTCGTGATCCCGATGTACAACGGCGCCGACAGCATTGAGCAAACACTGGCGTCCCTGGCCGGGCAAACCCGACTGCCCGACCACGTCATCGTCGTCGACGATGGTTCCTCCGATGACGGGCCACAACGGGTCAACGCCTTCGCGGCGCCGTTTCGCCTGACGCTGTTGCACCAGGCCAACGAAGGCCAGGCCAGCGCCCGCAACCACGGTCTGCGGCACTCTGAGGAGACGTTTGTGGCGTTTCTCGATGCCGATGACCAATTTCGTCCGCAAAAACTGGAGCTACAGCTGGCCCTGTATGACGAACTGAGTCGTCAAGGCCGGCCGGTGGGGCTGATCGACTGCTACACGCAGGTCAATTACAGCGACGGCAGGCGGCAAATGGACAATCTGCGCAAGAACGGCCGGCATTTCTACGATTTCATCCACGCCAACGTCCTCAATGGCGTATCCACCGCGCTGGTCAAGCGTGACGTGATCCTGCAACTCGGCGGCTTCGATGCCAGCCTGCGTTACTCCGAAGACCGCTTCATGTGGACCCGGATCGCCGAACACTGGGAGATCCACACGGTGCCGCAAGTGCTGCTGGAGCGCACGGTCAATGCCGGCAACATGACCGCGCAACCGAAGAAGTACTACCCGAACAAGATCAGGTTCATCGAGGTGTACCTCGCCCGCTACGGCGCGCAGCTCAGCAAGCAGCAACGGATCGATTTCGTGCTGGGCAACCACACTGACTTTCTCAATGCCTTTTCCCGCAAAGGCGAGCATGCCGACGTGATCGGCGTCTACCGGCGAATGCTGGACTATTCCTGGCAAACGCTGATCTTCGCCAACGGCAAACCGACCTTGCGCTACCTCTATGCCTGTGTTCGAACATTGCGCAAGGCAACGGCGTCAACCACCGCTCATTGAACCGGTATCCGCCATGGCCAATCACCGTCTGGTTACATTGATCTGGATCTTCACCGAGAAATTCGGCCTGATCTTCCTGTCGATGATTACCTTTGTCGCGTATGCCAGGCTGCTGTCGCCCGCAGAGCTGGGTGTGGGCACGGTGATCATTGCCATCGTCGAGTTGATCGGCCTGGTGTATTCATCGGTTCTGGAAGACCCGCTGGTACGACTCGAGAGGTTGGAGGACAAACACATCTCCACGGCCTTCTGGGCGGCGGTACTCGTCAGTCTGGCGTCCATCGTCGTCATCTCGGGCGCGGTACTTGTGTACACGCCTGACCCGATGCTGCGATGGATGACGGCGGTGGCCTCGGTGAAAATCCTGTTCACCATGATGGCGCGGGTCTATGTGGCGCAGATGCGCCGTAGCGGCGACTTCAAGACGCTGGCGTCGCGCACGCTGCTGGGCAAGGTGTGTGGTGGCGTCGGCGGCGTCGCTGTCGCGCTTTGGGGATTGGGGGCCTGGGCGGTCATTGCCCAGGCACTGATCATGGAGTTCGTGTCCATCATCGTATTGATGCGCGCAGACCGGCAGCGCATCGCCTTTCATATTGACGGCCCCGTCTTGCGAGAACTGTTGAAGGCCGGTGCACCGGTAGCCGTCAACGCGCTGAGTTCGCAAACGCTGCAGCGTGGGGTCAACGTGGTCCTGGGCATGACGGCCGGCGCAAATGCGGTCGGCATGTTCAACATGGCGATGCGCATCATAGAGCTGCCACGCACCGCGATTTACAACGGCCTGCTGAGCTATGCGCTACCAGTGTTCGCGCGGCGCAGCGCCGATCCATCACGGTTGCGCGCGATCTTCAGCGATTCGACCGCTGTCAGCGGCTTCCTGCTGACGCCCTTGTTCATCGGCATCGCACTCACGGCGCACGACGTGATCCTGTTGATCTTCGGCGCCAAATGGACCGAGGCCATTGCGCCGCTGCAAGTGCTTGCGTGCACGGCAGCCATCGGCAATACCGCCATGTACGCCACGACCGCACTGGTCGCGGTCAATCGCAGTTACCTGACCATCAAGGCCGAAGTGGCAACCACGGTACTGGCACTGGCGCTGGTCTATAGCTTCGGCAGTCTCTATGGCGGCATGGCTGCCGCCCTGGCGTTACTGGCCCGGATGGCGATCATCACACCGTTGCAAATCCGCGGCTTGAACAGCGCAATCGGCTATGACTGGCGGCTGTTTTTCGACACCAACTATCGCAGCGTGATTGCCTCGCTCGTCATGGCCGCATTCGTCCTCCTGGTTTCTTCCCGATCGGGTTTTGAAGGTTACTTGCACCTGATCTGCAACATCGTGGCAGGCGCGCTGAGCTATGCCGTGGCGTATAGCGTCATGCACCCGCGCTGGCCGCAAGAATTCAAATCGGTTTTCACCGCTCGCTGAATTCAATCCCGAAACAGGAACACCTCACCATGCGCAAAACTACGCTGATCACTGGCGGGGCCGGCTACATCGGCTCCCATACCGCCCTGGCGCTCATCAACGCCGGACACCACGTGCTGATACTCGACAACCTGTGCAACAGCTGTCGAGAGTGCATCGCGCGCCTTGAGCTACTGACCGACACCCGGGTCGATTTCATCAATGGCGACATGGGCGACTCGATCTTGCTCGACAACATTTTCAGTCGTTACGACATCGATGCCGTGGTGCATTTTGCGAGTCTCAAATCCGTGGAAGAAAGCATCCGCAAGCCACTGGACTATTACGCCAACAACGTCGCCGGGACACTCAATCTTTGCCGGGCGATGGTGCGTCATGAAGTGTTCAACCTGGTGTTCAGCTCGTCGGCCACGGTGTATGGCGACCCCACGCAAGTACCGATTGCCGAAGATCTCGGCACTGGCAAACCCGTCAATCCCTATGGCCGGACCAAGCTGATGATCGAAGAGCTGCTGACCGACCTGTGTCACTCCGATTCGCGCTGGAACATCGCCTTGCTACGCTACTTCAACCCGATTGGCGCTCACGAGAGCGGGATGATCGGCGAAGACCCCAAGGGCCGCCCCAACAACCTGTTGCCGTGCCTGACGCAGGTCGCGATTGGACGGATGCCCGAACTCACGGTGTACGGCCGCGACTATCCCACCGTGGACGGAACGTGCGTGCGCGACTACATCCATGTGGTCGACCTTGCCAATGGTCATCTGAAGGCGCTGCAGGCATTGCAAGACATGGGTGGCATTCATTCCTGGAACCTGGGCACCGGCATTGGCTATAGCGTGCTCCAGATCATCCACAGTTTCGAAGACGTTACCGGCATCACCATCCCCTTCAGCTTCGCCCCGCGTCGCCCCGGAGACATCGCTCAAATGTGGGCCGACCCGAGCAGGGCTGGACGGGATCTGGGCTGGAGCGCGCAACGCGATCTCGATCAGATGATGGCGGATTCCTGGCGTTGGCAGTCGTGCAATCCGCAGGGCTATCAATCCTCATTCGGCGTAGTGGCATTGACTGCGGTGAAATAAGCAATCGTTCCAACAGTAAGGAAAGCACATGCTCAGAGAATGCCTGTGGGTACTGCTGTTGTCGGTTTCGCTGGCGTGCAGCGCTGCGCCAGCGCCTTCCCGTCCGCCAGCCGCCGGGCTGGTGCTGTGGCTGGACGCGGCCGATGCATCGAGCATGAGTATCGACGCACAGGACCGCCTCCAGCACTGGAACGACAAGTCCGGCAAATCCAACCACGCCACGGTGGACGACGCCATTGGGCCCTCGGGTCCGCAGTTCGTGGCCAACGCCTTGCACGGCCACGCGGTGGTGCGTTTCAATGGCGTTTCGGCGTTTCTGGGCAAAACAATCCGCGTTGGCAATGGCCCGGCAACCCTCCTGATCGTCTCCCGCCGGCTGCCCGAACAGAGCCCGGCAGACCCTTGGCAGCGGCTGTTCAGCTCACGCCCCAATAGCGTCGATAACGACAATGTGCTGCCCAACTTTGCCATTAGCCTGCGACAGGCAGACGCCTACGCGCCGACCATCTCCGTGCTCGAACTTCAAGACGTGCCGATTGGGCCCTACGCGGTCGGGCGCAACGTGGTCGGAAACGCCGACAACTTCAAAGGCGATATCGCGGAAGTGCTGGTGTACGACCGCCCGTTTGCCTCCCTTGCGCAGCAACAAGAGGCGTATCAATACCTGGCGGACAAGTGGTCGGTTGCCATTCCCCGGCAGGCTGATACCTGGACCCGGGTCGGGCCGCTGGGCCCCTTGCCGACACTCGACGACGCCGGCTTGCCCTTGTCCGATCAGGCCGATGCGGGTAACTGGATATTCGACAGCAAACTGTCCGATGACTTCGATGGCGACGTTCTCGACACCGTGCGCTGGCACGTCAACAATGCCCAGGGGAATGAATCCCTGGGCCGCAAGCCGGCGCTGTTCAGGCCGGCCAATGCGTTCTTGGCCAACGGCAACCTGAACATCGTCTTTCGCAAGGAAGCCTTGCCACAGAAGTACGTGCAACTGGGTTTCAAGGATTATTCTTCCGCCATGGTTCGCACGGTCGAGCGCGGTTTTTACGGTTACTACGAGGCACGCGCCAAACCCATGGACTCGGCAGGTTCCAGCGCCTTCTGGCTGGCCTGGACGGGCATGGAAGATAACGCCACCGAGATCGACATCTTCGAAATCGGCGGCAAGACCAAAGACGCTGCCTACGACCGCTTGTACAACATGAACGCCCACCTGTGGGCCACGCCCCAAAGCACCGAACATGTCGCCAGCGCCAGCATCTGGGTCAGCCCCTGGCGCCTGGCGAGTACGTTTCATGTCTACGGCTTCGACTGGCAGCCCGACACCCTGCGCTGGTACGTCGATGGCGTGCTGGTCCGGGAATCCAGGAATACGAATTTCTTCTTTCCAATGCAGATCGTCTTTGACAGTGAGGCCATGTGGCAATGGTTCGGAGTGGTAGACGATGCTGACCTGCCCTCTACCTTCAGAGTCGATTACGTCAAGGTGTGGCAACGCAGTCAGTAGCGTTTCTCAATCATGGATCTGTCCGTCAGGTTCATCCGATTACCCCTGAACTTTCGTTCGAGCAGTCAGGTCGACAGAATTCCAGCCTCATCCGGCTCCCGGGCGGCGGTTAAAAAAACAAGAATGAGGGGCTAACGGTGAATTGTCTGATTTGTGTCGGCGTGGCGGAACGCATTCAGTGCCACGGCCCATGGGAGGAAAGGGATTGTCCGGAATGCGGGCGCTATCGGGTTTCCGATGAGCTGCTTTTGACCTTGATGGATCAAGGCCAGATCTTCGATGTCATCAAAACCAGAAACTGGCTCGAGAGCCAACGCAAGGAAGGTGTTACCCCTTCAATTGAAGTCCATGAGGCGCTACTGCTGCTCTAGCGTTCGCGCTGGATCAACGTTCAATCGGCAGGGAGGTCAGTTGTCAATCAGCGCCAACCCATCTGGAGCGTGTACGTGATCAAACGCCGGCTGAATGAACTGGATTTGCTGCGCTTCCTGGCAGCGCTCGCCGTGGTGTTTTTTCACTATGCTTTTCGCGGGTATGCAAAAGGCGACATGTCTGTAATGCCCTACCCGCTGTTGGCTGAGCCTGCCAAATACGGTTACTTGGGTGTCGAACTGTTTTTCATGATCAGCGGATTCGTCATTCTCATGACCGCGTCGGGCAACAATCTCAAAGCCTTTTTCATATCCCGCGCCATTCGCCTCTACCCTGCTTTCTGGGTGTGCTGCACCCTGACTTTTCTGATCACGCTGGCCATTGGGCAGCCGCGATACACCGCTGATGTTTATCAATACATTATTAACATGACGTTGCTGGGCGACTTTGTAGGTGTCGAGCCCATAGACGGCGTGTACTGGTCGCTGTTTGTAGAAATAAAGTTCTACCTGATGATCTCCATTCTCCTGGCCTTCAAGAAAATAGAAAAAATAGAAACCTGTCTTGTGTGGTGGTTGCTGATCTCTGCCGGTGCCGAAGTATTCGCCTTCGAAAAGTTGCGCTCGGTATTAATTACCGATTACGCCGCCTATTTCATAGCGGGTGCGACGTTCTTCATGATCTGGGCCAAGGGGATCACCAAAACACGAGTGCTGCTCTTGGCTGGGGCATTGGCATTGGCCTGCTTCACCGCCATCGTTTGGGCCGAATTGCTCGAAACCAAATATCCAACCGACTTCGATCCCCTGATCGTCTGCAGCATGATCATCCTGTTCTTCATGACATTCTTCCTGGTCGCAACGAACAAGACTGCAGCCGTAGGGACATTCAACTGGACGGCATTAGGCGCGCTGACTTACCCACTTTATCTACTGCATCAAATGATCGGCTTTATGATTTTCAACATTGCCTACCCGGCGATAAACCCACATATCCTGCTCTGGGGCACTATCGCGTTGATGATCGGTGCGTCTCATGTCATCCACAAACAAATAGAAACCCCCATTGCCAGGCACATTAAAAAAGCCCTTTCATTCTCCTTCAAACGTGTCGAGGCGAATAAGCCTCGATAAAGCGCCTCCTCCACCGCAGCGCAGCGCAGCGACATGACCGTTGATCTGCAATTTTTGCTAACGCCCAATAAAAACATATTTTGATGCTTTAATTGATATTGTCGAACAATCCCACCTACAGAGGGTGCCGTGATGAATATCAAAACCTTGGCTTTATTGTTGTTGGCCCTGTGCGCTCAACCCGTCTGGAGCCAGACGCCCCCCGCTTCACCGCCCGCCGCCGACAGCGCGGCACTCACCACCCGTCTCGCTCTGCGGGACCTGTGGGTCGAGCATATTTTCTGGATCAGAAGCTACGCCATTGCCAATCAGGAGCACGACAAGGCACAGGCTAAAGTCGCCGCCGATCAGGTGGTCGATAACGCCACCAAAATCGCCAACAGCATCGCCCCGCTCTACGGCCAGCCCGCTGCCGATCAGCTGCTCAAGCTGCTTGCCGGTCACTGGGGCGCGGTGAAACACTACAGCGACGCCACCGTCGCCAAGGATGCGAAAGGCAAGCAGGCCGCCGTCGCTGACTTGACCAGCAACGCCAAAGCCATCGCCGCCTTCCTGGCCAAGGCCAACCCCAACTTGCCGGAGAGCACCCTGGTCACGATGCTGGCCGCCCACGGCGGGCACCATGTCAGCCAGATCGATCAAATCGCCGCGCACGACTATGCCGGCGAAGCCAGCACCTGGAACATGATGCGCACCCACATACTGGCGCTGGCCGACGCACTGACGGCGGCACTGGTCAAACAATTCCCGGATAAATTCTGAGCCCCGCGCGAGGACACCCCATGCTTGAAGGACTGGGCCGAACCCAGCAGGACTTGCTCAATGCGCTGCTGCACCATGCACGCGGCATGAGCATTGACGAGCTGGCCGAGCAGTTGGCCGTCACCCGCACCGCGATTCGCCAGCACCTGGCGGCGCTGGAGGGTGCCGGCCTGGTGCTGCGCGGTGATACGCGCCCGACGGGGCGGCGTCCGGAGCAGTTGTATCAGCTCACCGACCATGCGAAGGAGCAATTCCCTCGCCAGTATCAGCTGCTGGCCAGTGTCCTGATTGACGAAGTGGCTGGCATCATCGGCCCCGAAGCCCTGGCGGCACTGATGCGCAGCATGGGTCGTAAACTGGCGCTGGACCGTGAACAGCACGTGGTGGACGAAGGCACCATCGTGCAGCACATGAATCAGGCCGGGTACGAAGCCGAGGTGATCTTTCGCAGCTCGGACGATAAGGAAATCGTCGCGCACAACTGCGTATTCCACCGCCTCGCCGCCGCGCATCCGGTGGTCTGCGAGCTGGACCTGGCCTTGATCGGCGCGTTGGGGGGGGGTGAGGTCGACCATACGGAATGCATGGTTCGGGGCGGAAATGTCTGCCGGTTCAAACTGCGGCCGAGTGAGCCTCAGGAAGAGGCTGAAGCGACCACAGAACCGGAACCGACGCCTTGAATCATCGGTGAAACCCTGGCCACCGACCGGCGCCTTCAAGTAGGGGGCGTCGCCGCCGATACACCTGAAAGCGTCACGGATACGACGTACCGTGTCTGGCATCGAGCGTCTCAACGCTCCTACTTGTGAGCGGTCCTCGCCAAGGAAGCACAATGATCACTGTCTCAACTTCAACGAATGCGGCGATGTCTGCCTACGCGGCGGCTGTCGATTCGAAGTCTGCCAATACCCGGCAGCAGGTCGGTCAAGACGAGACAGCGCAGACCCAGACGTCAAACATTGATTCGGTGAGCCTCTCCAGCACTTCCACCGATTACAGCAGCTCGATCGTCGGCAATGCGCCGTACTTCCCGGTCCGCGCGGGGATGAATGCCGACGCGCTGGTGCTTGGCGCGTCCAAGCCTGGCGCAGTCTCCAGCTCCAAGGACAAGACCTTCCCGGAAGTGGCCGCCGACGCGCGCAAGCGCATGGATGAAAAATACGCGCAGATGACCGCCAGCGGCCAGCCATACGCCAAGACGGATGAAGACCGTAATGCACTGTTTGGCGACCTGGATCGACGTTCGTTGAACGCCGTCGCCACCAACGAAGGCGGCAAGTTCACCGCCGATGAACAAGCGTCGGCCCAAGCCTTGATGCGCCAGCAAGGCCGACTCGCCACCGGTTATTACAGTGGCCCGGCGGACCAGGAAAAAAACTGGAAAGACCCGTTCGCCAACGACCCGGTTGCCCGCGCTCATGCCGCCCTGGATTTTCTCGACAACATGAGCCCCGAAGAAAAGAACACGCCGCAATGGCTGACCCAACACCTGTCGCTGGAAGCGGCACTGAACCAGAACGCTGGCTCGGATCCCGCCGATAAGAAGTCCGGGCATTTTCACAACCTGGCTGAAATCCTCGCGGGTGTAGTGACGGATGGCTCGGACAAGGACAAAGCCAACGATGACAAAACGGCCGACCCTCTTGCCCACCTTCTGGACACGCTTCAAACGCAGGTTTCCTGATCCCGCCACCACCACCCCTGTAGGAGCCGAGCTTGCTCGCGATGGCGGTGTATCAGTCAACATTTGTATCGACTGACACTGCGCTATCGCGAGCAAGCTCGGCTCCTACATCTATGGTTACCCCCTTTTCTGCAATACTGTTTTTGATGTCGTGTTTGGCTTGCTTTCATCTATCCGGCGTCTGAGTGGGGCTGTCACCCCGCGCCTCGATGAGAATCGATGCCCAACGACCCTAATTAGTGGAACGGCCTTACAGCCGTGTAGGAGCTCAGGGTTGTCGTCAGGCCGGTTG